>CAYVYG010000243.1:0-5624 GCA_964454385.1 uncultured Microthrixaceae bacterium | reverse complement strand
CCTCCCCCACCGGGATCGGATGCTGGCAGCGAATCGAGCTCGACGAAGCTCACCATGTGCAACAACCCGTCAGCGGACCACCGGACCAAGCGGTCCACGGTGCCCTGTTGCAACTCCTTTCCCTGCAACAGGAACAACGTGTGCCGCTTCATCAATCGCCTCCATCATCCGCCTGGTGGGCTCCCGCGTTGGTCACATCGGCGATCAGTCCACTGAAGGCGGCATCGAGTTGGTCACGCAGATCTAGCCATTGGGGTTGTGTCAACAACGTCGCTTTCGACACCGGTGCGGCATCGAGCACGTCCACGTAGTTGCGCACCCGGCCCTTGAGGTACGACAGGACCGCCTCTTGACGCTGGTCCGGTGTAGCGGCCTGGGGACTCTCGACCGCACCTTGGCCGTTGAGCCTCCAAGCACGGGGGCTCGGGGGGGTCCCCGCCGGCGTGGTGGCGAACTGGACCCAGTTCCTCAGATCACTCGTAGAGCGCTCACCCAGCGAACGCAGCCGGGCATATGGCTCGAGTGGATCGGTGGACCCGTTCACCTGGCATTCGAGCATCGCGACGCTGAGCGACTCGAGTACTGCTGGCAGGAGATCCTGTTCGCTGTTGGGGGTTCGCCCGACGTAGGGATACGGGAAGCTCACGTGTTTCGAGTACTCGGGGTCGTAGATCGTCACCGGTTCCTGGGCGAAGCGCTGCTTGTCGTACTGGAGCTCACCGAAGAGCCGGCCCAGGAACCATCCCTTGACCATGCTGTCGAGCACCTCAGGGGACACCGGCACGAACTCCGGCAACGCCCTGGCACGGCGCCAGCGCCAGAACTGCTCGCGGGTGCCGGAGTTGTCACGACATGAGGTCCACTGCGCGGCGATCGGTCGTAGCACTGACTCGACCACGAGTGGCTCCACCGGAGCGTTGAGCGTGGTGATTATCTCGATCCGTTGCTCGTCGCCGATTCCCATCGCAGCCTTGAGCTTGTCCACCACCTCATCGGCCCGGTTCGAGCTCTCGGTCACGGCCACCAGCTCCCCTTCGAGATCCGTCTGGGCAAACGGCACCGCAGTGAAGTGGAACTGGTGACCGGGGATCGTGTTGTGGACCTTGCGGGCGAGGGTGTTGTTCAGGTTCACCAACGGCGGGGCGACGCTCAGGACCTCGCGGAACGCACCTATCACCCGACTACGGCGCTTGGCCTGCTCTGACGGATCATCGACCGATACGTAGCTGCGCAGGGACTCGTGCACGTGCTCGCCCATCGAGGTGTCGCGGCGGTGGGTCCACTGCTCGGCCCGATCCAGGATGTCACGCCCACCGAAGCGCAGCTCGTAGCGTGCCACCGAAGCGGGCCGCTGGGTGGCGAGCAGCTGGGGCCACCATGTGTCGACGTGCACTATCGGTGAGGAGTCCCCGAGGTCGCGGGCCCGGGAGGTGAGGATCTCGCCCACCGCCACGCGCTCGGCCATCTCGGGAGCAAGGCGTTCGTTGGGATCATCGGCGCGCCGGGCGGTGGCCACGAGCTGCTCGGAGTATGAAGCGGGGAAGGTGTCGATGCTCTCGACGAGGCGCTCGTTCAACGCCGGCTGCAGTGCCTCGGGGATGGTGTCGCGGGTCGGCCAGTCGCTGATCCCCAGGGTCGGGGATCCGGCTGGTGGGTGCTCGTCCACCTGAAGTCCCGCCAGTGCGTGTCTGGAGGCTTCGTAGAGCGGAGAAAGCTGGTTGCGACAGAAGTCGTCGAGCAACTGGTTGGTGGTTGCACGAAGTCGCGCCTCCAGTCCCCACTCGAGGGCCTTGACCGCGTTGTTGGTCGCCTTCTCGAGCAGCGTGTTGTCACTGGTCATCTGCGCGGTGCCCCATTCCTGGACCGCGTAGAACACACCCTCCCCCAGGCGCTCCGACTGTCCCTCGTACTTGGGTATCTCGGTGTTGAGATCGTTGATCACGTCCCGGATGTGGTCGATGAGACGCCGCAGCAACTCGACGGTCACCTCGAGACCGGACCGACCGATCGACTCCAATGCGGTCGATTCAAGGCGCTCGACGGCCTTCTCGACCCAGATGACCGCGCGGTCGCGGATCGCCTGATCAGTGGCTGAGACGAACGCGCTCTTGCTTCCCTCGGCGTTCTGGATGATCATCTGCGCGTACTCGTTCGCCTGCGCCTCGCTGAACTGGTTGATGTGCGAGCGCACGGCGCCCCGAACCGACGCGGATGCCTCGTTGCTCGTCGGGCGCAACTCGTCGATGATCTGGTTGTGGTCCTCACCCATCTCGTCGAGCTTGCACTCGTTGATGAACCACGCGAGTTGCGACATCGCGGCTTCGTCGCGAGCGGCCTCGAAGGTGATCTCCTCTGGCACCTTCCGTCCCACTAGATGGGCACGGAGGGCATGCTCAACCGCCGCACGAGCCAGGCGCCGGCTGCTGTAGCGCGCGAAGCGGTCCCGTCCCAGGCTGAGCGAGCCCATGCCCATCGCGGACACCACCGTTCCTTTGGTGGAGTCCTTGAGAGGCGTGTCATCGGGTAAGGCTACCGATGCCGCAACCCAGTTCCCGGCGAGATAGGCATTGATAGAGTTCTGCGCATCCGGGGACGTCATGTACGCCGCGAGGGTCTTCGCGCTGGCTTCATAGACGCTCACCTGCGAGCCGAACGAGACCGAGTTGTTCGACGCGCCCACCAGGAGCGGGTAGCGCAGACCTCGTCGCTGGAAGCCCGCGACAGGAATACCCGAACGCTCGAGGGACCGGTATTCGTCACCGGGGGTGCTGCCGTTCCAGTAGCCGTTCATCAGCTCACACAACGTGGCCAGGGAGTTCGGCATGACACCCTGACGACCGAGTTCTGGGATCTCCTGGAACACATCCGCGGTGTAGAGCACGCCGATCGAACTGTCCTGCCAGCCGGAGGGTCCCGAAGCACGGATGATGTCGGCCACATCGAGGAACATCCCTGCCCCGCTGCCACCGGCCATCGATGACACCAGGACCACCTGCGGGTCGACGTCGCTCATCGCGCCATGGGCGCCCAGGTGCTCGCTGAGGCGCTGGAGGGTGGGCTGGACCTCTGGCTCCGCGAGGCGCTTGTGCGCGCGCGCCACCGCGTCCCGGATGCGGGAGGCCTGGGACAGCGAAACGACACGACCGATGGTACGAAACTGCCCCGCGCCCGAGTCGATCGCGACTTTCACGTCCTCGGCGCGTGGCCGCCACGATGCGACCTTGGCCAGCTCGGGTGAAGCGGCATCGTCGAGCCATGTGTCGTCGATGGCCTTGTAGGTGACCGCTCGTGGAGCGAGGCTCACGTACTGGCCGCCGACTCCGGGGGTGTCTACCGGACCGGCATCGTTGCCCAGGTCGGTGTCGGGGTTCGTGGGAACGTCGATGTGGATGAACTGCCATCCGCCCGGCACACCGTCGCTCCAATCGGCATCCCGAAGGCGCCACCGAAGTTCACGGTGCAACAACTGGAGCGTCTTGCCTCCCGAACCACCTACACCTACGAGGAGCATGGGCCGAAGCATCAGTCGTTCCTTCCTTCATCTACGCGGATCATCTCAATCCCCCCACAGCTCGTCGCTACTGGCGGGACCTCCTGTGGACCCGGGGGGTTCCTGAACACCAGGAGGTCCCTGGGCACCAGCGGGCGAGCCAGGCTCGACGGGCGGATGGGCAGCGTAGCGGCGCCCTTCGTCAGGGGTCGCCGCCGCCCCATCAGCCCACGGGTTGGACACAGCGGGGTCGACATCCGTGGGCTCAGCACCCGCCGGATCGTCTGACCACAGCGAACTGCCGGGACGCGATTGGTCAACGGCGCCCACCGCCACGGGGGCGCGTTGCGGCTCCGGTTCATGCACCGGGCGCACTGATCGACACCTCTCGGCGATGCTCGTCAACCGATCGCGCACAGCAAGATCGATGGCGTCAGCCCCGGCGTTGCGGTCCGTCGCCGGCAGAAAGGCGACGAGCCTGCCACACACCGGATCGTCTTCCTCGGTTGCGGGGTCGACCACGAAGACCCACTCCCGGGTGACCCAGAGAGGGATGACCCCCTCTTGGCCCGAACCCTGCTGGCGGGCACTACCGACGACAGCCGCACCCGGTTCGCGCGCCCTCCCGAAGGGCGGACGCAACGGGTTCGAGGAGACCTTGGCGTCGAAGCTCACTCCAGCGAAGCTGAACCCACGCTGTCGCTCGGAGCTGCCTCCCACGGCGCGGAAGTCATCCGCGTTGACCAGCCGACCGCCGGGTTGCCCGTCGACGCGCTCGACGGAGGACTCCGATATGCACATCGGAATCGAGCATCCTTCCATCAATCGCAATGGAGCGAACCGTGCGACCATCAGGTTGGCGATGTAGAACAGCAGCAGCGGCACGCCGACGCCTGCCAGCAACAACAACAGGAACAGGGCCCACGCAACACCTGCCGAGGCGGGCTTGACCAACTGCACGTCCAGGGCCAGCTCGACCGGCCGGGCCTCGTTCGCGTTGGCGGACCGGGTCATCAACTCGATCGACCCCGTCGCAAGGGCGCGTTGTGGTTCATTGGCTGCGAACTCGAGCTTGAGGTCCGCATCGGTTCCTTCGGGTATCTCGAGGCAGTCCGCCTCGGTCCCGCCGGGTCCCAGTGCGGTCACCGCCAACCCACCGCGGTCGACAGGACCCGGATCGAGGCTGACGCTGCTCAACCACACACACGTGTCCGCCTTGTCAGATCCTGTGACTTTCACCTTGGATGTGCCGGGCTCGGTGCCGACGAGTGGCCCAACGGCAAGTGAGCTCGTGGCGACGCTCGGATAGCCCACCGGTGGCAGCACCACCACCGGAACAGTTGCCACAGCGGGAGCCAGAGCAACACCGGACGACGTGGTGATGTCGGTGCGCAACGTGAGGTTGACCGCGGACGACGTGATCTCCTCGGGTGCACGAAACTCACCGGTCCAGGTGCCGTCATCTGCTCTGGTCAACTGGCCGAGGTCGACCTGCTCGCCCGTGGAGGGGTCGACAGCGGAGGCGGTGACGCGCACGTCGCCCGACAACGAGGTCGCCGGAATCGGCGTGCCCTCGGCACGGACGAGCCGGACCGCGAACCTGCTCGGCTCGCCGGCGCGGAACTCCGTCTCCTCGACGAGCTCGGGTACCACGTCGCCGAAGAGGTAGATCTGAGCACGAACAGGTGCACCGGGGTTCGTGCCGGTCGTGTCCACGAACGTGAGCGACCAGGTCCCCGCCCAGTTCGTCGGTTGTTCGGACGATTCAGCGTCGATGGTGAGAGCGTTGCCGGATATCCACGCCCAGGCGAGCGGGGTGTCGCCGGCCGCCAGCTCACCAGATGGCGCGCCGCCTGCGGCGGGGATCTGCACCGGTTCTGCTCCCGGTGCGCTCAGGCGCAACGCGATGCCCGGTGCATCGGTCTGTGCAAGGACGTGGAAGCGCTCGAGGGAGCCGTCCACCTCGAAGGTCTTGGTGCCCTGCGCACAGCCGGCCTCCTGCTGTGGACAGGCGGCCAGGTCCGCTTCGATCGAGACCGCCGGGTTGGCGAGCCCGATGACGACCTGGTCGAAGAAGCCGACGAGCTCAGAGAGGTCGCCGGCCAACAGCATGCCGTTCTCGGCGCCGTCGAAC
>CAYVYG010000242.1:0-5636 GCA_964454385.1 uncultured Microthrixaceae bacterium | reverse complement strand
CGGTGTCCTCGAGGTAGCCGGGCGCGTCGGGAGGAAAAGGGCCCGAAGCCGTCTCGAGAAGCCCCAGGGACACCACCTCGGAGTACTCCTGGCGGTCGAGAGCGGTGGCGACGGCTTCGCGCGCGACCGGGTCGTCGAAAGGAGGACGGGCCTCGTTGAGCATCATGAAGCCGACCTCGGCATTGATCGAGGACTGCACCAGGTTGATGTTGCCGGCATCGGCCTCCTCGTCGAGGGTCTCGGTCGCAGGTGCCGACGAGGTCATCGCGAGGTCGTACTCCCCCGATAGGAGCCCGTTGACCCGCGTCTGCGCGTCGGGTATGGGCCGGAAGGTGATGCTGTCGAGATAGGGCAGCTGCACCCCGTCCTCATCGGTGCGCCAGTAGTCAGGGTTCCGCTTCGCGCTCAGGTGGTCGTTGATGGCCCATTGGTCGAGCATGAACGGACCGGTGCCGATCAGCTTGGTGTCGCAGGTGTCGGGATCGTCGAGTTGGGCCTGGGCCATGACCCCGCTGCGTCCACCGCCGTAGAGGTAGGCGGGCAGGGCGGGCCACGGCACCTTGGTGGTGATCGAGACCGTGAGGTCGTCGATCACCTCGACGGTGTCGATGTTGGACAGGGTGTAGGGGCCGAGCGCCGACTTCCGGTTCGGATAGGCGCCGCGCCAGGAGTCGATGTTGTTCTTCACCACGGTCGCGTCGAGCGTGGTCCCGTCGTGGAACTTGACCCCCTCGCGCAGCCCGATCGTCCACTCGGTGTCATCGTCGTTGGAGTCGACCGATTCGGCGAGGAACGGCTCGAAGCCGTCCTCGCTCGGCACGAACAGGAAGTCGTAGATCGACCAGGCGACCATCATCCCGCTGATCGCCAGCTGTGCCTCGGGTATGCACCACCCGCCGGAGGTCTCGGCCTCGAGTGCATAGACGACGTCGCCTCCCCGAACTGGTTCACTGGACCGGTCCGTGTTGTCACCGTCGGCATCTGAGGTGTCGTCGTTGTCGGCGCCGCTGCACGAGGTGAGAGAACCGACCAGCGCCACCAGCGCGATCACCCAGAGCGCGGTGCGCTTTGGCCCCCGACGCAGCCATCGAGCGCCGCTCGTGGGAGGATGAGCTGCAAGGGGATGAGCGGTCAGTGGGTGCTTGCTCGCTGCCATCGCCGGAATCTAGGTCGGGGGACCCTGGTCGTGCGGCCATTCCCGGCGTTCCTCGAGCACCTGGCGCAACACGCTCGGTTGGTCGGTCATGATGCCGTCCACTCCCAGGTCCAACAGCCTCGTCATCTCGCCGGGTTCGTCGATCGTCCAGACGTGCACCTGCACGCCGTGGCGGTGGGCCCAGGATACGAATCCCGGTGTCACCACGGGCACGCCGCGATGACGAACCGGCACCTGCAGGCAGTCGTAGGCGAGCGAGCCGCCGGGGCCGGCGTCGGGCAGGGTCCCGGGCTCGTCGGGGTGTGCGCCGACCGCTCTGTCCGATCGTCGCTCCAGCCGCGCCCGGGCCATCGCGCGCGCCGTCTCGCGCGGGCTCGCCGCAGTGCAGATCGTCCGACCGAGCCGCCGACGGACCCGTTGGAGGCGTCGTTCGGAGAACGCACCCACGCAGACCCGGTCGAGCGCGTCGGTGCGAACCAACGTCTCAATCAGAGGATCGACCACCCGGTCGGACTTCGGGTCGATGTTGAAGCGCTGTCGGGGGAACGCCTCCAGGAGCTCCTCGAAGGTCGGGATCGGCTCGGACCCACCCAGGCGCGCCCGTGACACCTCGGCCCAGGTCATCTCGGCGATCGCTCCAGCGGCGTCGGACACCCGATCGAGCCGCTCGTCGTGGAACGCGACGATCACGCCGTCGGCGCTGAGGTGCACGTCGGTCTCGAGGTAATCGAAACCGACCTCGACCGCAGCGGCGAACGCGGCAAGGCTGTTCTCCGGTGCGGCCTCCGTACCACCGCGGTGGGCGAAGGCGAGCGGCCCATCGTGTTGTAGGTACGGGTGCGCAACCGGTCGGTGGGCCATAGGCGCGGAGGCTACCTGCACGCTTCGCCTGCCATCCGGAGCCGGGATCACCTCGAGCGTGTTCGACTACCTTGGTGGACCGCAACCAGGTGACCCGTTGGACCTGCCACCCTCGAGCCTTCGTGGTGGGCCACCTCTGCGGACAGCTGGGACCGCCACGGACCGCGGGAGAGCTGACAATGGAGCCCGATAGATGACCACCACGGAGACCCCGACCATCACCGAGGCTCTCGAAGACCCCGACAGCGACCGGGTGACGGCTGCGACCGAGAAGCTCCTCTCCCGGCACGATCCCAACAACACCCCTGAACAGGCGTTCCTCGGCGCGCAGTTCGACGCCGGCCTCGCCTGGGTGCACTTCCCCGAAGGTCACGGTGGTCTCGGAGTGAACCCAAAGCTCCAGTCGCTCGCGACGAGGCGCATCCTCGACGCCGGCGGTCCTCTGGGGGGTGCGCACAACCCCATCGGCTACGGCATGTGCGGACCCGCGGTCGAGGTGCACGGCACGAAGGAGCAGAAGGAGCTCCTTCGCCCGTTGTTCACCAACGAGCACATCTGGTGTCAGCTCTTCAGCGAACCGGGGGCCGGCTCGGACGTCGCATCGCTCGCGACGCGGGCGGAGCGGGACGGCGACGAATGGGTCATCAACGGCCAGAAGGTCTGGACCACGCTCGCGCACGTCGCACGCTACGGGCTGCTCATCGCACGCACCGACCCGGAGCTGCCCAAGCACCGCGGGATCACAGCGTTCATCGTCGACATGACCTCCGACGGCGTGGAGACACGACCTCTGCGCCAGATGACCGGCGACGCCGAGTTCAACGAGGTCTACTTCACAGACGCGCGGATCCCCGATGACATGCGACTCGACGACGTCGGACGCGGCTGGGCGGTCTCGATCACGACGCTAATGAACGAACGTGTCTCGATCGGGGCCGGCACCGGCGCGCCACCCCGGGGCTCGGGCCCGATCAAACAGCTCGTCGACGCTTGGCGAGCGAGTGGCGGCGACGATCCAGTGATGGCCGATCGCGTAACCGACCTGTGGATGCGAGCTGAGGTCAACCGCCTCACCAACATGAGAGCGGCCGCGAACCGCAAGATGGGTACCCCCGGGCCCGAGGGCTCGGTGGCCAAGCTCGCCATGGCCGAGCTGAACAAGGAGATCTACGAGACCGCCATCGACATCCTCGGCGCCGAGGGGATGCTCTACAGCTCCTATGACGACCCACCCGCGAAGACCGCCCTGTTCGGCGACGACCTAGCAGCGAACTTCCTGCGCGCCCGCGCCAACTCGATCGAGGGCGGGACCTCCGAGGTGCTACGCAACATCCTCGGAGAGCGCGTGCTCGGCCTACCCGGCGAGCCACGCGCCGACAAGGACCTACCCTGGAGCGAGGTTCCTCGTTCCTGACCCGGCGGGCACCCGGGTGCTTCGCACCACGCCCGCCTCCTCCGCAACGTGGGGGCCCTGCCCCACGACGGCCGTGGGTTCCTGACCCGGCGGGCACCCGGGTGCTTCGCACCACGCCCGGGTCACAAGGAGAACTGCGCGTCGTGGTGGACGGGTTCCGGGCGCCAGCACGCGCAGTTCTCCGGGAAGCCAATAGCGTGGGGTCATGTCCCGTCGCACGAAGATCGTCGCCACCATCGGCCCGGCGTCCGATGACCCCTCCACGATCGGTGCGCTCATGGACGCCGGGATGGACGTGGCCCGCCTCGGACTCGCGCACAACAGCCTCGACGAGGTGCTCGAGCGATACCGCACCGTTCGTCGGGTCGCAGAGGAGAAGGGACACAACGTCGGGATCCTCATCGATCTGCCCGGTCCGAAGGTGCGTCTGGGCAACTTCGGCGACGACCCGATCGAGGTCCCCGGGGGCCACAGGTTCCGGCTCGTGCCGGGTCTCGACACCGCGGACCTCGAAGCGGTGGGAGTCGACTACGAGGCCCTCCTCGACGACATCCACGTCGGGGATCTGCTCGCTGTCGGGGACGGCAGCGTGGTGCTGCGGATCGACTCGATCTCCCGCGGTGGCGCGGATGCCAGCATCGCCCACGGCGGTCCGGTGCAGGGACGACCGGGCCTGCACATCCCATCGGACCGCCTCTCGATCCCGTCGCCGACCGAATCTGATCTCCAGAAGCTGGACGCGTTCGTCGACGCGGGCGTCGACATGGTCGCGCTGTCGTTCGTCCGCTCCGCTCACGACATCCGGCGGGTGGGCACCGAGCCGTACCCACGCGGCCCGCTGCTGGTGGCCAAGATCGAGACGCGTGCCGCGGTCGAGAACCTCGAGGGGATCATCGAGGCCGCGGGAGCGATCATGATCGCCCGGGGTGACCTCGGTTCGGAGCTCGGCATCGAGGAGCTTCCGCACCTGCAGAAGAAGATCACCCGGGACTGCATCTCAGGTGGTCTTCCGGTGATCACCGCGACCCAGATGTTCGAGTCGATGATCACCTCGCCGGCTCCCACCCGTGCGGAGGTCAGTGACGTGGCCAACGCGATCTTCGACGGCTCCTCCGCGGTCATGCTCTCGGCCGAGACCGCTGTCGGACACGATCCCGTGGCGACGGTGGCGACCATGTCGAGGGTGGCCGAACGAGCCGATGCGGAGTTCGACTACAACGCCTGGGCGCGCCGGATCCGGCTCATCCGATCCATGGAGCTGCCCGGGAGCGACAACCGGATCACCGACGCGATGACCGCCGCGACCTGGCGCGCCGCCACCGAGATGGGCGTTGCGGCGATCGTCTGCATCAGCGAGTCGGGGTTCACCGTGCGCTCGATCGCCCGCTTCAGGCCGAGGATGCCGATCATAGGGTTCAGCCCGCGCAGCCGGACGGTTCGTCAGCTGACCCTCAGCTGGGGCACGATCCCGGTCCAGGCGAGCGGCCATGTCGACAGCATCGAGACCATGGACGAGATGATCCTCGCAGCCCGCGAAGCGGGTCACGTCCGCAGTGGCGATGTGGTTGCGGTGCTCGCAGGGACCGGCGGGCGCTCGACCGACATGCTGAGACTGGCGGAAGTTCCCTGAGCAAGGTGGCACCACTCGAACAGCTCACCGTGGAGGGCCTCGCGGTGCGCAGACGACGTCCCGCGGACCCACGCGCGACGGTCGTCCTGGTGCACGGCGCGATGGACCGCGCCGCGAGCTTCTCCCGGGTGATGCGACGGCTGGCGGGTCTCGATGTGATCGCCTATGACCGGCGCGGGTACGCGGGCTCTGTCGCCGGGGGTGGGAATGTCGCCGGCGGTGGGGATGTCGCCGGCGGTGGGGATGTCGCCGGCGGTGGGGATGCCCTCGGGGTCCATGCGCGTGATCTCGCGAGGGTCCTGCAGTGGGTGTCACTCGAAGGAGGTGCGGCGGAGCAGGTGGTGGTGGGTCACAGCATCGGAGGTCTCATCGCCCTGATCGCGGCGAGCGCCGACGATGCAGGCCTCCCGGGCGACCGATCCGAGGCGACGGCGTCGCGGGGAGGGCTCATCGATCCGGAGCACCTGTGCGTGTTCGAGGCGCCGATGCCGTGGCGCGAGACAACCGCGGCGACCTCGGGAGCGCGTGCGCTGGAGGTCGGCCGGCGTGCTGGACCGGCCGCTGCGGCGGAGTTC
>CAYVYG010000241.1:0-5665 GCA_964454385.1 uncultured Microthrixaceae bacterium | reverse complement strand
GCACTAGCCGGCTCCGCTGGCTGGCAGGCAGCGCTGGTGGGGTGCTGGCCGGGGGGTTGTTCTACCCGGAGCGCTTCCGGTTGGTGCTGCTACCGGGTGAGCAGTTCGGCAGCCCGGAGGCGAGGACCGCGATCGGGCTGTATCACGAATGGATGCGTCCCCAGCTCTCCTCACCGTGGCCGTGGCTGTTCGGGTTGCTCCTCGCACTCGCTCTCCACGGTGTCCTCGGCGGCCGTCGCGGCGCAGGATCGCGGCGCGGTTCCGCGCTAGTCGTGATCGGCCTGGCGCTGATGGGTCTCAGCGCTCAGAGAACGCTGCCTGTGGCAGCGGTCGCGTTGGGCGCGTTCGCCGCGGACGGGGTCCTGAGGCTCACGGACCTCGGGGTGCCGCCCATCAAGCTCCGCAGGCTGGTCTCCGCTGTGGGTGTGGTCGCGATCATCGGTGCTGCGTTCTCGTCCTGGCTGGCCCCGCACGAAGACCTGTCCCGGTATCCCGTCGAGGAGGTCGACTGGTTGGCTGATCGCAACCTGGTTGCGAACGACGAGGTGAAGGTGCTCCACAACGACTGGGTTGGCAACTACCTGGAGTACCGCTTCGGTGAGGAGGCCAACGCATGGGTCGACGACAGGCCATCGGCATCGACGATGATCGACTACGTGCGGTTGCGGGGGTTGTCGCCGGGCTGGCGCCGGGTGATCGAAGCAGCAGATCCGGATGTGGTCCTCTGGCAGGCCGAGGACAGGTTGCCCGACGAGCTCGCCGGATTCCCGCAGTGGCGGACGGTGCTCACCACGGATCGCTTCCGCGTGCTCTGTCACGCCAGGATCGCCGCGCGTTGCCGTTAGAGAGCCTGTTGGCACTCGAGGATCCGCGCGCGCTGCGCCGGGTGGCATCACGCTGCGCTCGTGCCCAGTCGTCACGCCAGGACCCGAACCCCGGGCCGCGCAACGACGGTGAACCGAAGCCGTGGGCCGAGAGCCGAGCGGTGTACCAGTCGGTCGCGCTCTCGTGGGCGAGCTCCTCGAGGGCCGCCTCGATGCGGGCCGCGAAGCGCCTCGCATCGTCGTCGCCGTGGCGCATCGGTGCTCCGAAGTTCAACGTCACCCGTTGCGGAGACGGCCACTTGGCTCCTTTGGGCAGCACCCGGTCGGTGCCCTCGATGTGGATCGGTACCACTGGCACCTCGCAGCGGGCAGCCAGGTAGGCGGCCCCACCCTTGTGGGCCTGGCCCCAGCCGTCGGGGCTTCGCCCTCCTTCGGGGAAGATGACGACCGACCAGCCCTGGTCGATCAAGTCCGCTGCAGCCAGAGCGCTGCGCCGCGAAACCCGCTTGCGCTCCATCGGGATGGCGCCCCAGAACCAGGCGGCTGTTATCGCCTTGGAGCGGGTGTCGAAGAAGTAGTCGGCCGCAGCGGCCACCACGATGCGATGGCGCCACCGGCGCGGTAGTGATTGGATCACCAACCCGGTGTCGAGGTGGCTGTGGTGGTTGGCGACGAAGATCGCGGGGCCCTCGAGGTGCTCCATGCGATCGCGGTTCGCGGCCTCCGGTCGGCACAGCGTGGTGGTGAACGCCCGGCCCGCAGTCTCCTGGGCCGCGATGCGTGTGAGCCGGGCGACCGGGGTGCGCGCCCACTGCGACTCGTAGCGGTCGCCCAGATCAGGGCCGGGAAGCGGCTCGACCCCCGCCGGGGTGGGCGCTCCCGTGAACGGGAACCCCAGAGAGCGGATCCGCGCCGTCGGGTCGAGGTCGCGCCACTTCATGGGCGTTGCCTGTGGGCCTTCGGGTTGCGCTCGGCGTGTCGGCGCGTGGTCATCTCACGTCCGCCATCATCAGCGGAGGGTTCTTGAAGTAGGTGATCGTGGGCCGGTTGCCCACGATGTCCGACGCCATCTCGAGGGCGTCGTCGAGGGTGCTAGCGGGTCTGTAGCCCATCCGGCGCACCGTGTCGGGATCTCCGCCGAGGATGATCACCCCGCCGAGGTGGTCGAGCGCGTGGGCGCCCCAGTACCACATGTAGAACGGATGCACCCCGTGGTACGCGTTGCCGGTGCGGTACAGGTGGCGGTACCACTCGTCGGTCGCGTAGCGCTCCTCGAAGCGTTTCGACATCTCGACCGGGTCGGTCGTCTCGGGGAGCACCTCCTCGTAGAAGTCGATGTAGCTGGGGTGGTGCACCGGGTTGAACTCGGGGCGGGTCGGATGGCTCATGATGACGACGCCCCCCTCGCGGACCAGCGGCTGTCCCCGGTAGAGGTTGAAGAAGTACCCGAGCCCGAGGCAGTGCACCAGCACCGGGTTCATGATCGAGTCGACGTTGTAGGGAGAGATGTAGGGAAGGCCGAACAACAGCACGTCGGTCTGTCCCTCCACCTCCACGAGCTGCTGGCGGAACACGTTGCGGGTGGTCACCTCGTGCACCGCGTCCACCTCGCCTGCCTGCACCGAGGTCAACCCGTAGGGGGCGCGCCAACGGTGGAGAACCCTGCGACGGCCCGGCGGGCTCATCCGGTCGAGTGCCGCGCGGGTGGCCACGAAGGTGGCTCGGTCCGCCACGTTCCATTCCCATTCACGCTTCGCGAGCACCTCGAGCGGTCCGTCGCCGTATAGGTCGTTGTTGAGCGTGGTCTCGATCTGGAAGACATCCAAACCGGCTGCGCGCAGCACCTCCCCCTGGCGCCAGTTGCTGTGGTGCAGCTCGGAGTTGTGCCGGTCCATGAACGATCGGCTCCGGGCCATCGTGTCGGGGTTGTGGTGGTGTCGCAGCGCCCGGTACCCGGACAGGCCGGTGGCGGTGGACTTCCATCCACCGTCCATCGCCACCAGGTTCACGTTCACGTAGACCAACAGGTCGCTCTCCGCGGCGCGGCGGCAGATCTGAACCTCCTCGCCGTGGTCGGTGGTCCCCAGGACCACCATCGCCCCGTCATCCTCGGCGTCGAGGTTGTACAGCGTCCCCCGCGGTGCGAACGCGTCGTAGACCCGGTCGCCGACCGCATGGCGCAACTCGTCCTCCGTCATGCGCCGGTGCAGCGCGAGCGCCGCCACGAGGTGCACGTCGTCCACCCCGGCCGCGGCAGCCAGATCGAGAACGGCTTCGATGATCCGCTGGCGCACGTCTGGACGGCGCATCGGCGGCAGCGGTAGAGACACGTCGTCGAACGCGATCGTGAGGCGCATCCCGGCGAACAAACGAGAGCTCAGCGGGTCGCTGTCTATGGGGTTCTCGATCGCCTCGCGGATCGCGGCGTCGGGATCCGCGATCGGCTCCAGCGGCTCGGGTGGATAGATGACCCGGGAGCGGTCCGCGGGCAGCCGCTGCAGACGGAGTTGTTCGCCGTGGTGCACGAGCAGCGGGGGAGTGGAGCGGTCGACGGGCATGACCAACCCGGGACGCTCTCGGTACTGGCGATCGCGGCTCATCGTCGCACTCCTCTTGCTCGGTTGGCGCGGCCTCGATCGGCCGGTCCCGCACCTGGGCGATCCGCTTCTGGGCGATCCGCATCTGGACGACCCGGGTCGAAGCAGATCTTGGTGGCGCCACGGCTGCCTGCGGTGGCGGCGTGTGCGATCGCGTCCCGTGAGCGATCCAGCGGGTAGCGGGCGCTCACGAGATCACCCAACCCGCTTGCCGCGACCAGTTCCATGGCCAGCTCGAAGGTCCTCACCTCGGAGCCCGAGACCCTCTCGGTGCCGTAGGTGTACGCCCCGGTCACCGACAGCTCGCGTTGCCACAGCGGTGTCAGGTCGAGGTTGCTGGGCGACGGCATGCCCACGAGGACCACCCGCCCCCGCGGTCGTGTGACGGCGAGCGCGGTGCCGATCGATTCCGGGGAGCCGACGCAGTCGATCGTGACATCCACCCCACCGGTCAGCCGCTGGTGGGCGGCCCGGTGCCGCTCGGTCACGGAGGCCCCAGCGGAACCACGGGGGTGGGTCTCGGTCATGTGAGAGGAGGTCAACCTCCTCACGGCTCGGAGCTCGGCGCCGTCGCTGACCACCGCGGTGGGCACCGACCCGGCCAACCGTGCTGCGAGCTCGCGCTGGTGGTCGTGACGGGCAGCCACGACCAGGCTTCGCGGCGGGCTCCAGCGGGCGAGTGCGGCCACCGCGGCCAGCCCCATCGTGCCCGCTCCCAGCACCGCCGCGATCTCGTCGCTGCCGATCCGGGCTGCGAGCGCACCATGGACGGCGCACGCGGTCGGCTCCACCACCACCGCGCCGGCATCGTCGAGATCCCGGGGTACCTCGTGCAACTGGCTGCGATGGGCGGCCATCACCGTGGACCACCCGCCGCCGGTGTCCTGACAGAAGCCGGTCTGCAGCCCTGGCGACACGCACCCGTGCTCGATGCGTTCACAGTTGCCGAGGTTGCCGGCCGCGCAGGCGGCGCACGGCGGATCGATCCCGCGTGCGTCGCATCCGAGCACCGGTTCCAGGACCACACGGCGGCCGTCGTGATCTGCCACCACCTCGTGGCCCGGCACGAACGGCAACGACACGACCGGCTCGAACCACCGCGAGGAGCGGCCCGCGATCGCTGCCAGGTCCGATCCGCAGATCCCTGCGAGCCGGGGGAACACGTGCACCCAGTCGGGTCCCGGCAGCTCGGGCGGCTCCAGGTCGGTTCGGTGACGCAGGGGACCCACCGCGGCCACCGCAGCGGGGTGAAGCGCCGAAGCGACCATGGATGCGGCCACGCGGCCTGGCGAACCCTCGAAGTGCAGTGCCTCGTAGGCCATGTCACCGACGGTCATCCCGGCGCCCCTTCGCCCACTGTGCCCGCTCTGCCCGTTCTTCCCGCTCCGGTTTGCCCGTTCTTCCCGCTCCGGTTTGCCCGTTCTTCCCGCTCCGGTGCAGGTCACCCCAGGCCGCGGCATGGCGGGTCATCGAGGTCCCATGGGACTCGGGGCTGCCGACGTGCCACGCCAACGCGGACCGAGCGGCAGCTTGCGCGGTCGGTGGCCGCGTGCGGTGGCGAAGTCCTCGATCAACCAACCGCGCTTGCGGGCGATCGAGGCCAGACGCGGTTCCGGGTTGACCGCGACCGGAAACCCGGCGGCCTCGAGCAGGGAGAGGTCCGAGGAGGAATCCGCGTAGGCCACGGACTCGCCCGGAACCAGGTCATGGCGTGCGCAGAGCTCCAACAGGACCCGGGCGCGTGCCTCGGCGGTCGGTGGTGCGTGCAGCAGGTGCCCGGTCAACACCTCGGTGCCGTGACGCACCTCCCGCGCGGTCTGCGCGCTGACGATGTCGTCGAACAGCGGTGCCAAGGGCTCGACCACCAGATCGAGCGCACCCGTGATGAGGACCGTGCGGTGGCCGAGGCGTCGGTGCTCACGGACCCGGCGCAGGGCCTCGGGGAACGAACGTGACACCATGAGCGCGCTCATCGCCTCGGTGGCATCCGCGCGGATCTGTTCGACCGGGGCGCCCTCGTAGCGACGGTAGAACGAACGCAGGAAGTCCGATCGGTCCGCGCGATCCGCCGTCAACAGGGCGGGTGCCTCCGAGATCAGGCGGGCCACGAGCCGGAGCCGGTCCGGGCCGGAGAGGCGCCGGGTCGCTAGCCATGCGTAGGTGCTCACCACGTTCGAGGCGATCAAGGTGTTCTCGAGGTCGAACACCGCGAGTTGGCGTCGCTCGGAGAGGACCTGGGCACGC
>CAYVYG010000240.1:0-5671 GCA_964454385.1 uncultured Microthrixaceae bacterium | reverse complement strand
CAGAGCTCCGCAAGGTGACCTGGCCCACCCGCGACGAGGTCATCCGGCTCTCGATAGTGGTTCTCATCACCCTCATCGTCTTCACGGCATTGGTGTTCGGACTCGACACCGTCTTCGCAGAAGCCTTCCGTTGGCTGTTGAGCACCGGACGCGAATCATGAGTCACCGAAGCGACCCGGGTCACCGGAGCCCCGAGCACACGAGACCTCGAACACTGGATCTGAACCCACGATGACTGAACAGGAAACGACAGACCTCGCTGCCCCAACCGGGACCGAGGACCAGGGGGCCGACACGGGGCATGACCCGGCTGGCGAAGCGATGGCCCCGACCGCTGATGCACTCCTATCGGTCCCCCCGAGCACTGACGCAGGGTCAGCGGAGGAGCCGACAGCGGACACGGCGTCCGCCGCGGAGAACCCGCCGGACGCGATGTCTGCGGAGGAGAGCCCGCCGGACGCGATGTCTGCGGAGGAGAGCCCGCCGGACGCGGCGTCAGCGGAGGAGAGCACGTCGGACGTGATGCCCGCGGACACGGCGGAGGCCCCTGGTGCTTCTGGTGACGAGGAGGTCGAGCCGGAGGCGGCGAACGACGATAGCGGGGCACCTGCGGAGCCGGCCGATTCGCCCTGGAACCGGCCCGGCAAGTGGTACGTGTTGCACACCCAGTCGGGCTACGAGAACAAGGTCTCCGAGAACCTGAAGGCCCGCACCACCTCCATGAACATGGAGCACCGGATCTACGAGGTCGTCATCCCGATGGAGGACGTCGTCGAGTACAGGCAGGGCAAGAAGGTGGTCGTCCAGAAGAAGATGTTCCCCGGCTACCTGCTGGTGAGATGCCGTCTCGATGACGACAGCTGGTACGTGATCCGCAACACCCCGGGTGTGACCGGGTTCGTCGGGGCGGGCAACAAGCCGTCACCGTTGCCGAGACGCGACGTCGAGACGTTCCTAGCGGTCAAGAGCGACGACGAGGACCAGGCGCCGAAGCGACAGCGGCCCCGCTTCGCGTTCGACCTCAACGAGACCGTGCGTGTCAAGGAAGGCCCTTTCGCGGACTTCTCCGGCGAGATCGTCGAGATCAACGAGGACCAGCTCAAGCTCAAGGTGCTGGTGGACATCTTCGGTCGGGAGACTCCTGTCGAGCTCGAGTTCTCGCAGGTCGCCAAGCTCTAGTCCCTGCTCCTCGCATTGGCGGGCTCAGCGTGGTCGAGCCATCGATAGGCGTGTCGGCTCCGGAAGCGGTGTCGGCCGCAGTGCTCGCCCCGGTGTTCGCTCCTACACCCCCGTTGCCAGAGCCAGGGCTTGCTCCCCGGTGCCCGCTGCTAGCACAATGACCTGTCGGCCCGGAGCTCCGCCCGCCGGTCGCGGCGCCGCACGGTCCCGCACCGGACGACCCGTCTCTCGCACCTCGCCCCGCTGAAACCAGCCTCTCGAACCAGGAAGCCCAATGGCAAAGAAGAACGTCGCTGCAGTCGTGAAGATCCAGATCCCCGCGGGCCAGGCATCGCCGGCGCCTCCGGTGGGCACGGCGCTCGGTCCCCACGGCGTCGCGATCATGGATTTCTGCAAGGCCTACAACGCGGAGACCGAGTCGCAGCGCGGCACTGTGGTCCCGGTGGAGATAACGATCTACGAGGATCGCACCTTCTCGTTCATCACCAAGACGCCGCCGGCGCCGGTGATGATCCGCGAGGCCGTCAAGGTGACCAAGGGCGCCCAGATGCCGGGACGGGAGACCGCAGGCGAGATCACCCAGGCCCAACTGGCCGACATCGCGCAGGTCAAGATGCCGGATCTGAACACCGACGACCTCGAGGCCGCAAAGCTCCAGATCGCCGGCACGGCACGTTCGATGGGCATCAAGGTGATCGACTGATCTCAGCCGGTGGCCGGCCGGAGGTCGGCCACCGAGCGACCATTCCCGGGAGGACCTCGCCCGGGAACCTGGTGAGAAACACGAGGGAGAACCAACCGAGACAGCCGCTACGGGGCAGGGCCCCGTATTGCGGAGGAGGCGGGCGCCGTGCCGAGCACCCGAGTGTCCGCCGGGATGAGACAAGGGTTTCGACATGCCACACGGGAAGAAGTACCGCGACGCGGCCAAGAGGTTCGACAGGGACCGCGAGCACACCGCCGAGGAGGCACTCGAGCTCGTCAAGAGCCTGGCGAGGGCCAACTTCGACGAGACCGTGGAGATCGTGATACGGCTCGGGGTCGATCCCCGCAAGGCCGACCAGATGGTCCGGGGCACCGTGGCGATGCCCTCGGGCACCGGCAAGGACGTGCGCATAGCTGTCTTCGCCCGGGGAGAGGCCGCCACTGCCGCCCAGGAGGCAGGCGCCGACATCGTCGGGGCGGAGGACCTGGCCGAACAGGTCGAGGCCGGCAACATGGACTTCGATCTCGCCATCGCGACCCCTGACATGATGCCGTTGGTCGGCAAGCTCGGTCGGGTGCTCGGTCCCCGTGGGTTGATGCCCAACCCGAAGACCGGCACGGTCACCCCCGAAGCTGCCAAGGCGGTGGGTGAGTTCAAGGGTGGACGGGTGGAGTACCGCACGGATCGCCACGCCAACGTCCACGTGCCGATCGGCAAGGTCAGCTTCTCCTCCGAGGCGTTGCTCGCCAACTACCGGGCGCTGGTCGACGAACTGGCCCGGGTGAAGCCATCAGGGTCGAAGGGCCGCTACATCCGCAAGGTCACCGTGTCCTCCACGATGGGACCGGGTGTCCGGGTGGCAGAAGAAGGCTGATCCATCGCACCGGTGTCGCTGATTGGCAGGCTGCGGCGCAAGCGCCTAGTGTTCGTCAGCTGAGAACCGAGGAACTTCGCTCGCCGAAGACCCCATGGCGTGTCCCGCTAGGGACCTGAAAGGCAGCCGGGCCCATGTCCGGCCGGCCACCTGGGCAGGTGGACACACCCTGATCGACCCCGGTCGAGGAAGGACGTCCACGTCTGTGGGCGCCCGTTCCTCCCGAGTGGACGAAGGAGGTGTCGATGGAGAACCCGAGACCCGAGAAGGTCGCGGTGGTGGCCGAGGTGCGCGAGAAGCTCTCGCAGACCGAAGCGGTGGTGTTCACCGAGTACCGCGGGCTGAGCGTGCGGAACCTGCAGGACCTGCGCAAGGCCCTCGCCGAAGCCGGCGGGGAGTACAAGGTGTACAAGAACACCCTGGTTCGTCGTGCGACCGCCGAGATGGACCTCGATCTGGGTGACACGCTCACCGGGCCGACCGCGCTGGCGCTGGTGGCGCAACGCCCGGACGGATCACCCGGTGACGCGGTGCTGGTCGCCAAGGCCCTCAAGGCTTTCGCCAAGGACAACCCGCACCTGGTGATCAAGGGTGGCCGCCTCGGCGAGCAACCCCTCGACACCGACGCTGTGATGGCCCTGGCCGACGTGGCGCCACGTGAGGAGCTGCTCGCTCGTCTCGCAGGCGGCCTGGCGGCTCCGATGACCAACATGGCGCGACTCCTGGGAGCGCTTCCCCAGAAGATGGCCTACGCACTCTCTGCGCTCATCGAACAGGGCGGTGCATCCGAGGCGCCCGACGATGCAGCCGAGGCAACGGCCGAGGCGACCGATGACACGGCCGAGGCGCCCGACAAGCCCGCCGAGGCGACCGATGAAACGGCCGAGGCGACTGCCGAGGTACCCGACGATGCAGCCGAGGCAACCGCCGAGGCGACCGATGAAACGGCTGCGGCCGAGGACAAGGAGTGAAGATGACCAAGGACGAGATTCTCGATGCGATCGCCGGCATGTCGGTGCTGGAGCTCTCGGAGCTCCTGGGTGAGTTCGAGGAGCGCTTCGGTGTGACCGCGGCCGCCCCGGTGGCCGCTGTTGCAGCTGCGCCGGCAGGCGGTGGTGATGCCGGTGGTGATGAGGAGGAGAAGACCTCCTTCGACGTCGTGCTCACCGACGCCGGTGACAAGAAGATCGGCGTCATCAAGGAGGTCCGCGGGCTCACGAGCCTGGGTCTCAAGGAGGCGAAGGAGCTCGTCGAATCGGCTCCGAAGGCCGTTCTCGAAGGCGTCTCCAAGGAAGAGGCCGACAAGGCCAAGGAGGCCATCGAGGGCGCCGGAGGTACCGTCGAGGTCAAGTGACCGACGATCCTGCGCATCGCCTGAGGGATTTCCTGAACTCGACTGCGCGTTGTGACGCCCCGGATGTGGGCGCCACAACGCGCAGTTCGCGCGTTGGGACAGGAAACCCTTGACCGGAGGCCCGGGTTTCTTTACGCTCCGGCGAAACACACGATGGGGCGTTCCGGGCCCAGCTCGAGCTGCGCGACCCCGGATTGACCCGACCCGGCTTCGCGCGTACCATGATCGGTTGCCGTGCCCTTCCGTTCGTCGTCTCGCGTTCCCAGCTCCACCGCAGTCCGTAGCTGGTCAGCGTATTCCGGGGTCGATGTTCCTGCGCGCACGGATGCACACCCTCTGAGCGCCCAGGAGTAGCAGTTGTCCTCTCGTTCCAAACAACGGGCCCGTTATTCGTTCGCGAACCTGGACGAAGTGCTGGAGCTGCCCGACCTCATCGCGATCCAGCGCGAGTCGTTCCAGTGGTTCGTGGAGAACGGACTCGCGGATGCCTTCCGAGACATCTCGCCGATCACCGACTTCACCGAGACCCTGAGCCTCGAGTTGGAGTTCGACCCCTTTGACGAGGACCTGCGTCCGCCGCCGAAGTTCAGCGTCGAGGAGTGCAAGGAGAAGGACATGACCTTCTCCGCGCCGATCTTCGCCCGGGCCCGCTTCATGAACTCCGCCACCGGCGAGATCAAGGAGCAGACGGTCTTCATGGGCGACTTCCCGATGATGACCGACAAGGGCACCTTCATCGTCAACGGCACCGAGCGCGTGGTGGTCTCCCAGCTCGTGCGCTCCCCAGGGGTCATCTTCCAGCCCGGTGAGCGCTTCCGGTTGCGCAACCTCTCCAAGCACCAGCTGGTCACCGGAACGATCCACCCCTACCGCGGCGAGTGGATCGAGTTCGATGTCGAACAGAAGCCGGGCAAGGAGCCGACCGCGGGCACCAGGGTCGCGCGCAAGCGCCGTCTCAGCATCTTCGTGCTGCTGCGGGCGCTCGGCTACGACGAGGAGAACTTCCCGGGCTTCATCGACGCCTTCGTGGATCACTTCGACTTCCTGCGTGACCAGTACGACAAGGAGCAGGCAAAGCTCGGCACCGACGAATCGGGCGCGCTCGAGTTGCCCGACCAGACCGAAGCCCTGATCGAGATCTACAAGAGGGCGCGCCCGGGCGAACCGGCGACACCGGACTCCGCCCGCACCTACGTCCACAACGCGTTCTTCGAGTCGCGCCGCTACGACCTCAGCCGGGTGGGGCGCTACAAGCTCAACCGCAAGCTCGGTCCCGAGCTCGACATGCTCGAGCAGACCTTCCCGCAGCTGCGCGGCCGGCTGGACAGGCCGGATCCGGACCAGCCGGTGCTCAGCCGCAGCGAGGTGCTCGCCTCGTGCACCTACCTCCTCAACCTGGCTGCGGGCACCCACGGCTACCGGTTGGATGACCAGGACCACTTCGCAAACCGCCGGATCCGCTCGGTGGGCGAGTTGATCCAGAACCAGGTCCGCATCGGACTCTCGCGCATGGAGCGCGTGGTCCGCGAGCGCATGACCACCCAGGACGTCGAGGCGA
>CAYVYG010000239.1:0-5725 GCA_964454385.1 uncultured Microthrixaceae bacterium | reverse complement strand
CATGGCGAACATGGCCAAGTGGCGCAGCCAGCTGCCACAGGCCACGGCGCGCTTCACCCTGCAGGCCGGCAACCCCCAGGTCCACACCGAGCGTCTCTGAGCACCCCGACGGTGTCATCAGGTCGTGTAGTCGGCGTTGATCCGCACGTAGCCGTCACCAAGGTCACAGCCGTAGGCCGTCCACGTTCCCCTCGCGATGGAGAGATCCACGCCGATGTGGATCTCGGGTTCCTCCAGGTACCGCTCGACCTGCTCGAGGGTCTCGGGCTCGGACCCATGGCCTCCAGCGGGGTAGACCTCGGTTCCCCCGAAGGAGATCCGCGTGCGCTCCTGGTCGATGTCGGTGTCATCGCTGCACTTGCCCACCGCCATAGCGACCCGTCCCCAGTTGGGATCAGCGCCGTGCACGGCGGTCTTCACCAACGGTGAGTTAACGACGGCCTTCGCGACCCGGCGTGCCTGGTCGTCGTCGCGCGCCCCGGTGACCTCGACGACCAGCAACTTGGTGGCTCCCTCGCCGTCGGCTGCGAGCTGGCGGGTGAGCTCCGTGCAGACAGCCAACAACGACAGCTCGAACTCGCGGACCTCGACGGGACCCGCGACACCGCTCGTGAGCAGCGCCGCAGTGTCCGAGGTCGAGGTGTCGGTGTCGATCGAGAGGCTGTTGAACGTGCGTCGTACCACCTCGCCGAAGCACCGGCGCAGGTCCATGAGCGGCACCTCTGCATCGGTGAGCACGAACGCGAGCATGGTCGCCATGTCGGGTTCGATCATCCCCACGCCCTTGGCGACCCCGACGATGTTGGCTGTCGCACCGCTCGTGGTCGGAAGCTTCGCGGTCGCGACCTTGGGATGGGTGTCGGTGGTCATCATCGCAGTGGCGATCCGAAGAGCGTCCTTCTCCGCCAGTGGTCTCGACACACCCGAGAGGCGGTCGCGGATTCGTTGCATCGGGTAGGGCCGCCCGATCACACCCGTCGATGCAACCAGCACGTCTTCCGCAGCGCATCCGAGCGCAGTGCCCACGAGCTCGCTCAGTTCCCTCGCGTCGGCCATGCCGCGTTCGCCGGTCGCTACGTTTGCGTTCTTGGAGATCACCACGATCGCCTGGAGAACACCGTCGGCCACGTTCTCACGTGACAGCGTGACGCTCGGGCCGCTGAAGCGGGATCTGGTGAACACTGCCGCAGCGGCACAGGGCTCGTCGGCGGCGATGACCGCGAGATCGAGCGAAGCATCCTTGATGCCGACGTTGGCCACGTGTGCGCTGAATCCGCCGGGCAGAGGTACCGATCCCATCTGCGCAGTATCACAGACCACCGACGTCGGTCCGCGCCCAGGTGACGGACCACACCGAGCGCTGGTCGACGCATCCAGCATGGAGCTCACCGCGTGGTTGGTACATGATGAGGTGATGACGGACACGGGATCGAGCACAATCCGAGCGAAGGAGGCCACGCTCTCGGGAGCGAAGGTGCTCGTCACCGGTGGCGCCCGCGGGGTGGGTGCCACCATCGCCACCGAGGTGGTCGCACTGGGTGGTGAGGTGGTGCTCGGCGACATCAACGAGGCCGGGGTTCGAGCGACCGCGGCGGCGATCAACGAGACGAGCGGTCGTACGAGCGCCACCGCGGTGGCGCTCGACGTCTCCGATGCCGGCTCCTGGGAATCCGCGGTCACCGCCGCGAGCGGGGCGATGGACGGTCTCAGCGCGCTGGTCAACGACGCCGCGATCCTGACCCTGGGACCGTTGGAGACCACCGACCCCGCGCTGATCGAGCGGTTGCTGTCGGTGAACCTGTTGGGGCCGACCCTCGGGGTCCGCGCGGTCACCGCAGCCCTGCGTGACAACGGCGGTGGTTCGATAGTCAACATCGCCTCTGTCGCGGGACTCGAGGGGCGCAACGCAACCGTCGCCTACACCGCATCCAAGTGGGGGGTGCGCGGTCTCACGAGGGCGTCGGCGATGGAGCTCGGGCTCTACGGGATCCGCGTGAACGCGGTCTGCCCCTCGATGGGCAACCCAGAGATGTTCGCACCGTTCATGGAGCAGTTCGAATACGACGAGTTCATCCGCACAAGCACCGAACCGGCCCTGGTCATCGACCGCACCGCCCGCGACGTCGACATGACCGATGTGGCCGCCATGGTCACGTGGCTTCTCTCGCCGGCGGCGCAGGCGTGCACCGGGGCCGATTTCGTTGTCGACGCCGGGTGGACCGCAGGAATCCACGTGTCGGGGATGCCCGGTTGGGAGCTCGAACGCGATTGGCGGGGCCCGAGCGCCGGTTGACCCCAAGGGGGACAGGGGTGGGTCCACTCGGCCGGTGGAGCCGGCCCGGGAGGATCCTCTGTGGGATGCTGGTGTGATGAGGATCTTCCGTGGAACAGGCTCCCGCAGTTCGCTGGTCGTCACCGCCGTGGTCTGCACCGTCGCCATGTCGGGTGTCGCATGCACCGACTCCGGCGACGACGGGGCAGAGGACGCTGGATCGAAAGGCGCCGGCGAATCGTCTGGGATCGAGGTCGGCCCGGATGGCTACGGAGCGGTGATAACACGCACGGCCGACGGTGTGCCCCACATCCGCGCTGCGGACCTGTTGAACGTGTCCTTCGGCCAGGGCTGGGCATCCGCTCAGGACCATCCGTGTGACCTCGTCGACCAGGTGATCAAGGTCACCTCGCAACGCTCGGCCACCTTCGGTCCCGGGGAGGAGGACGAGAACATCGACAGCGACTTCGGTTGGGCGGCGCTCGGGATAGCGGACATCGCCGCGCAGGACTGGGAGTCCGTCGAGGGCGACGAGCGCGACCTGATAGTCGGCTTCACCGACGGCTGGAACGCCTCTTTCGACGAACAGGGAACCGACGGCATCGAGGACTGGTGCACGGGCGCCGAATGGATGCGAACGCTCGATCCCGAGGAGGTCTACACCTATGCCCGTTCGGTGAACCTGTTGGCCTCAGGAGCGCGACTCGTCGACTACATCGCCGGGGCCCAACCTCCCGGTGCCGGCGAGAGCGCAGCGGACACCGCAAGCGGATCCGAACAGGCGGCAGGATCCGCGGTCAGGTCCGCGGTCGAGGACCTCGCACTGGCCGATCAATCCTCACTCGCATCCAACGCCTGGGCGATCGGGGCGGATCGCTCCGCAGATGGCGCAGGGATGCTGCTCGGCAACCCTCACTTCCCGTGGCAGGGCGAACTGCGGTTCTCCGAGGTGCAACTGACCACCGACGACGGCATCGACATCTACGGCGCGATGCTGCTCGGCCTGCCGGCCGTCGGAATCGGGTTCACCGACGGTGTGGCCTGGAGCCACACAGTGTCGGCGGGCAACCGTTTCACCGCGTACCAGATGACCCTCGATCCGGCCGACCCGACCCGCTACATGATGGACGGGGAATCCACGGCGATGACGCCCGAGGACATCACCATCGAAGTGCTGGGCGAGGACGGCTCGACCACCGAGCAGACCCGGACCTACTGGAGCACCGAGTTCGGTCCGGTGCTCGACTTCCCGGGGGTCGGCTGGAGCGACACCGAGACGATCTCCTACCGTGATGCGAACCTTCACAACGACCGACTCCTGGCCCAGTACGTGCAGATGGCGCGCTCGCACAACCTCGACGAGCTGATCGCGGCGCACCGCGAGAACCAGGGGATCCCGTTGTTCAACACGATCGCGGTCGGCGCCGACGGCACCACCTGGTACGCGGACACCTCCGCCACCCCCAACATCTCCGCCGAGGCACAGCAGGCCTACGAGGAGCGCCTCGCAACAGGAGGTCTCACCGCGCTCGCCAAGGAAGCGGGCGCGGTGCTGCTCGAGGGGGACACCTCGCGGGACCGCTGGGTGGATGACCCCGACGCCCCGTGGCCGGGGGTGCTGCCATATGACGACCTTCCCACGATCGAGCGCCAGGACTACGTGGTGAATGCAAATGACAGCTACTGGCTGCCCAACGCGGACGCGACGATCGACGGCGATTACTCGATCCTGCAGGGCGAGGCCGGCACCGAGCGCAGCGTGCGGACCCTCGAGAACCTCGCGGTGGTCTCCGACACCTCTGCCGAGGGGCCCTCGGGCGAGGACGCCAAGTTCGACCTCGATGAGCTGACCGCGGCAGCGCTGTTGGATGCCGCCTACACCGAGACCCAGTGGCGCGACGGGGTAGTTGCGCGCTGCGAAGCTGCGACCGCACCGGTCGCCCACCCGGAGATCGCCGGTGCGGCGGGCTCCGACGGTGCAGCCGGTTCGGTGTACGTGCCCGCGGGCAGCGTGGATCTCACAGAGGCGTGCGGCGTGCTCGACGCGTGGGACGGTCGCTACGACACCGACAGCTCCGGTGCGGTGCTGTGGCGCGAGTTCATCCAACAGGTGGATCCCGATGCTCTGTGGGAACGACCTTTCGACGAGTCCGAACCGGCGGTCACGCCGGCCGGCCTGGGTCCGGCGCCCGATGGAGGCGAGGATCCGGTCCTGGCGGGTCTCGCCTCGGCTGTGGCGCTGTTGACCAAGGCCGGAGTCGCGCTCGATGCGCCGCTCGGTGAGCTCCAGTACGACGGTCGAGTACCCGAGCAACGGCTGCCGGTACCGGGTGGGCTCGGTTCGGAGGGTGTGACCAACGTCGTGAGCGGATCGAGTCGAACCTCCACGATGCAGGAACAGCCCGAGGAACCGGAACCGCTGATCGACGACTCGACACTCACCGCGGACGGCTACCCGATCACCTACGGGACCAGTTTCCTGATGGCGGTCGCCTACGGGCCCGACGGTCCCCGGGCACGCACGATCCTGACCTACGGCCAGGTGGGTGACCCGGAGCTTCCGGGCTTCACCGCCGGTGTGAAGGCGTTCGCCGAGAAGAAGTGGAAGGACATCGAGACGGACCAAGCGGCTCTCGCGGATGATTCCGACGCCACCGTCGAAGAAGTGAAGGCCTGACGCGACCGGGTTCGCGACGCGCGAGCTGAGAACCTCTTGCGATGGCAGCGCTGGCGATAGGAGACATCGAGGTCGACCCACCGGTTGTCCTCGCCCCGATGGCCGGAGTGACCGACGCGCCTTTCAGGTTGCTGTGCGCGTCGTTCGGCGGTGGGCTGTTCGTCAACCAGATGGTCACAGCGCGCGCTCTGGTGGAGGGCCACCGCGCCTCGTGGGACCTCACCCGCTTCGATCCCTCGGAGAAGGTCCGCTCGCTGCAGCTCTACGGAACGGATCCGCACCACACCGCAGAGGCGGTGCGCGCTCTTGTGAGCGGCGGCCACGTCGATCACCTCGATCTGAACTTCGGTTGTCCGGCTCCGAAGGTGACCCGCAACGGCGGCGGCGCCGCGCTGCCCTACAAGCGACGACTGTTGTCACGGGTGATCCGTGCGGCGGTCGACGCGGCGGACGCGGAGTCGGGTGGCCTGGTACCGGTGTCGGTGAAGTTCCGGATGGGCATCGACGACGACCACCTGACATATCTGGACTCGGGCAGGATCGCGGAGTCCGAGGGTGCTGCCGCGATCGCTCTGCATGCCCGCACCGCGCTCGACCACTACGGACCTCCGGCGCGTCCCGAGGCGATCGCCGAGCTCGTCGAGTCGATCGAGAGCATCCCGGTGCTCGGCAACGGCGACATCGCCACCGCACGGGACGCGCGTGTGCTGATCGAGCGGACCGGCTGCGACGGGGTGGTGATCGGCCGCGCGTGCCCGCGCCGTCCCCGCCTGTTC
>CAYVYG010000238.1:0-5727 GCA_964454385.1 uncultured Microthrixaceae bacterium | reverse complement strand
ACGAGTGCGACGCAGCGGTGGCGATGGCGCTGCGGCCGAGTCGAGCCGCCAGCTCGTCGTCGTGGTGCAGCCTCTCGAGCGCTGCATGGATCGCGGCGGGTTCAGGGGCGACGACCAGGCCGTCGAGGTCGTCGGTCACGAGCTCAGCGGGTCCACCCGCATCGGAGGTCGTGACCACGGGCCTTCCCGCCGCCAGCGCCTCGATCGTCACGTAACCGAAGTCCTCTGCCTCGGGGGTGACCAGCGCCGCCCTGCACCTCCGGTAGGCGGTGGCGAGCTCCTCGTCGGAGATCCGACCCGCGAATGTGATCCGCTCGTCGCCGGCCGCTGCGTGCCCGAGGCGTTCGCGGTCGGGCCCGTCACCGACGATCACCAGACGGGCGTTCGGCGCGTCGAGTCGCGAGAACCCCGCGATCGCGAGATCGATGCGCTTTGGGCGATCGAGGCGGCCGACCGCGAGGTACTCGACCGGCTCCTGCCCGGCTCCCGCAGGCACCGGGGTCGGTTCCGGTTCCGCCAGGCACGAGGGCGGGATCATCACCTCGGGCGCCACGCCGAGTGGGAAGTATCCCGGGCGATCGGCGACCACCTCGGAGATCGCCATGTGGCGCCTCACGCGCCGACCGTCGAGTGCCCAGCGGTCGAGGAACCGGACCACCTCGCGCGGAAGCGGCCCGGGAAGGGCGAGCGGGCCGCCCGGTTCCGAAGCGGCCGGTCCGAGCTGCTGCGCCAGGTGACGAACTTCGTCGATGACCTGTAGTGGTCCGATGTCCACGGGCGCGCCGAGCAGATCGAGCACGGATCCGACCGGGTCCCCCGGGGAGCGCCGTGGCCTGCGGTGCGCTGTCGGGTCGTAGGTGTCGTACAGACCGCGCAGCGGGTGCAGCATCCACACCACGTGGTTGGGGTGTTGGACCATCCAGGCCGGGTACTTGCCGGTGATGACCAGATCCGCATGTGAGAGGTCCAGGAGCAGAAACGCCTCGTAGGCGTCCAACAGGTCACACAGGGTGTGTTCACGCACCGGGAGCTTCACGAGGTCGACGGCCACGCCCGCCTGTTCGAGCGCGCTGCGCAGGCCCTCCCAGTGTCGTTCGGCACCTCCGAGGCGCAGTGGAACGGGGCTCGGAGCGACGATCACGGCGCTCGAGATCCGGGGTGCGGTGACATCGCGCGCCGCGGGGTTCGCCCCGGCCGGCTCAGAGCACACCAGTGCGCTCCTCTCCGGTCGAAGCGGTGCTGGTGCGCCGACGGGACGGTGCGTGGCCGTGGGTTCCCCGCTCAGCGCGCCTGCGCCGGGACACCTCCGGTGTGGGGATCGCCGACCCGGAGCCTCGGGTGGTGTCGAGAGCGTCGGCGACTATCCGGTCCATCTCGGCGCTGAGGGAACCGGACCGGAGCCGCCCGGCGAGGCGTTTGGCGCCTCGCAGCGTGCGACGCGCCGTGCATGCGGTGATGGCATCGCCGGATGCCAGCCAGCGTCGCATCTCGGTCCACCTCACGACCGTGCTCCAGACGCCCGGGCCGGGTCGCCGGTTCGCTCGGAGGATGTCCCGGATGCCTCGGTGTGGGTGGACAGCCACCCCGTGAGGCGGTGCGCGGCCTCGGTGATCGTGTCCTCGGAGCCCGCAACCGAGAAGCGGATGTGGCGTTCGCCGCTGCGCTGGTCGAAATCGGTTCCCGGCGTGACCGCGACGCCCAGGTCCTCGAGCCATGTCCGGGCGAGCTCCGCCGAGGTTCCCCATCGGCTGAGATCGGCCCAGACGTAGAACGCCCCGGCGGCGGGAGCTATGTCGCGCACCCCGGCGGCGCGGAGAGCGTCGGTCAGAAGCCGGCGGTTGAACGAGTAGCGATGCGCCAGGGCATCGAGCTCATCGGTGACGCCCAGAGCCGCGATCGCGGCGTGTTGGGACAGGGTGTGGGGAGCGAGGAACAGGTTCTGGGCCAGGCGCTCCACGGGGCGCACGAGGTGCTCGGGCAGCACCAGCCAGCCGAGGCGCCATCCGGTCATGCAGAAGTACTTCGAGAAGCTCTGCAGCACCACCGTGTCGGGCCGTGCTGCCGCGCTGGGGAGCGGCCCCTCGGCGGTGCCGTGGTAGATCTCGTCGACGACGAGTGTCGCACCCCGGTCGGCGCACCAGTCGGCGAGTTCATCGATCCGCTGGTGGTCGATCACCGTACCGGTCGGGTTCGAGGGGCTCGCGACCACCACGCCTGCCACGTGCGACGGGGTGTCGTGTTCGGCCAGTGCCGCGTCGAGCACCGCGAGGGTCGGCACGTAGCCGGTGGATGCGTCCAGGTGCACCCTCAGTGGGCGCATGGCGAGGGCTGTCGCGATGTTGGCGTAGCAGGGGTAGCCGGGTTCGAACACCACCAGGGTGTCGCCGGGGTCGCCGATGGCCGAGAACGCGAGCACGCAACCACCCGAGGCACCGCTCGTGACCACGATCCGCTCACTCGGCAGTCCGGGAGCGCCCCTGGGGTCGTGGAAGGCGGAGATCGCCGAGCGCAACTCCGCCATCCCGCAGGTGTCGGTGTAGCCCAGGTGGCCTCCGAGGGCCTGGGCGGCCGCAGAGAGCACGGCCGACGGTGTCGCAGCGTCGGGTTCGCCCACCTCGAGATGGAGCGTCGGTCGAATCGTCGGGTCCTCGCGGGCTCTCGTGTCGCGTCGGCGCGCTCGCGCGACCACGTCCATCACCTCGAAGGGCTCGATGCTCTCGGCCCGCTCCGACGCGCACAGGTGATCCATCCGTGCCAATCGTAGGGGCAGCGGGTCGTCGCCCCGGCGAGCAGCGCGCAGGGCCCTCAGCCTGCTCAGCGGGTCAGCACCACCGAGCTTCCGTGGCCGAACAGGCCCTGGTTGGCGGTGATGCCGACCTTCGGTGGCTCACCCGAGTCGGGATCCAACGCCTGGCGGTCACCCGCCTGGCCGCGCAGCTGCCAGGTGATCTCACAGACCTGCGCCAGTGCCTGGGCGGGTACCGCCTCCCCGAAGCAGGCGAGCCCGCCGGATGGGTTCACCGGCAACCGTCCACCCAGGGTGGTCACCCCGTCGCGCAGGAGCTGCTCGGCCTCACCGGGACGACAGAAGCCGAGGTCCTCGTACCAGTCGAGCTCCAGCGCCGTCGACAGGTCGTAGACCTCGGCGACACCGACGTCGCCGGGCGACACGCCGGACTGCTCGTAGGCCTCGTGCCCGATGGCCTGCTTGAAGGTGCGTTCCGGCGCCGAGATGCCCGCCGCGGAATCGGTGGCGAACTCGGGCATCTCGATCACGGTGTTGGGGAAGGTGGGGGTGACCGTCGAGATCGCCGCCACCGTGACCCCCGGTCGGTCGCCGAGGCGGGAACGCGCGTAGTCGGCGGAGGTCAACACGACCGCGGCGCCGCCGTCGGAGGTCGCGCAGATGTCGAGCAGGCGCAGAGGACTGGCCACCAGGGGCGACGCGTCCACGTCAGCGGCGCTCACCTCCTTGCGGTAGCGGGCGTTGGGGTTCGACAGCCCATGGGAGGCGTTCTTGACCTTCACCGCGGTGAAGTCGTCCTGGGTGGCCCCGAAGAGCTCCATGCGGCGCCTCGCGTAGAGTGCGAAATAGGTGGGGTTCGTGGCTCCGAGCAGATGGAAGCGCAGCCAGTCGGGATCGTCGTTGCGCTCACCCGCGTTGGGCTTCAGGAAACCCTTGGGCGTCGTGTCCGCCCCGACCACCAGGGCGACGTCGCACAGTCCGGCGAGGATCCGCGCGCGGGCGGCCTCGAGCGCCATCGCGCCCGACGCGCATGCTCCGTACGCGCTGGTGACCGGGATCCCCGTCCAGCCGAGGGCCTGTGCGAAGGTGGCGCCGGCCACGTACCCCGGGTAGCCGTTGCGCATCGTGTCAGCCCCGGCGACGAAACCGACGTCGGACCACTCGATCCCCGCATCCGCCAGCGCCGAGCGGGCAGCCGCCACGCCGTAGGTCACGAAGTTGTCTCCCCACTTGCCCCACGGGTGCATGCCGACCCCGGCCACCGCAACGCCGTCGAGCGCCATCAGCCCGCCTCCCCGTCGTCGGTGTGCCCTCGGGTCGAGGAGCGGTCCGCGAGCCCGACCGGGGCCCATTTCCACACCATGACCTCGACGTCCCGGCCGGTCTCGTCGTCGTGTTCGGTCCGCAGCGGGTCGAGCACCAGATCCATCTCCATGCCCAGCTCCAGATCGTCGACCGAGACCCCTGCGGGGACCTGCCCGAGCACGACCATCGCCTCGGCCTCCAGCTCCACCGCTGCGATGCAGAACGGCTCGTGCGGGTCGCTCACCGGGACGTAGGGCGGCGGTGGTTGGTACTGGGCGTCGGTCCAGCTCCAGAGGCGTCCCCGGTTGGACAGCCGCACCTCCTCGAGCTCCGAATCGGCGAAACCGGGCGCACGTGACATGACACGCTCGGGCGGGAAGAAGTAGGTACCGCTGCCGGCGCAGCGGGTCCCGATCAGGTGCGGTCTCTCACCCGAGGCTGGCTCGGGCATCGTGAACCAGCCCTCTACCGCCGGTCGTCGAAGGGTGGTTGCGGTTGGCATCCTCGTTCGCCCCCTGTGGGAACAGCCCCATATCGGAGCCTCGTGGACCGCTCAGTTTACCAGCCGGCGAACCGGCACCCGAGAGGCGCCGCCGGCGGGGCACTCAGGTGTCACCTCGCGAGCAGCGGCTCGACCGCCTGCCCGCCGTATAGCCTCCCCGCCATGCAGAACCCCGACATCGACCTCGGCACCTACGGGATCTGGACCGGAACCCTCGATCTCGTTGCATCGGCCCGGGCGCGTGAGCACGCAGCCGAGATCGAGCAGCTCGGGTTCGGCGCGCTCTGGATCCCCGAGACGGTGTTCCGCGACGTCTTCATCGAAGCCACGTTCCTGTTGGAGGCGACCTCGGCGATGAAGATCGCAACGGGCATCGCGAACCGCTACGCCCGTGACGCGCTCACGACGAATGCCGTCATGCAGACCCTCAACGAGGCCTATCCGGGTAGGTTCCTGCTGGGTCTGGGCGCCAGCCACGAGAACCTGGTAGCCGGGATCCGCAAGCACAGCTACGACAAGCCGTACTCCGCCATGGTCGAGTACCTCGATGAGATGGACGAGGCGCTGTTCATGGCGCCGAGGGGCGAGCCCCCGGCCCGGATGGTGCTCGCCGCTCTCGGTCCGCGGATGCTGCGCCTGGCGGCTGAGCGCACCGCAGGTGCCCTTCCCTACTTCGTGCCGCCGGAGCACACCGTGGTCGCACGCGACGTGATGGGTGAGGAGCCACTGCTGGCGGTCGAGCAGATGGTGGTTCTCGACGAGGACCCCGAGAGCGCCCGGGCCACCGCCAGGGCCCACATGTCGATCTACCTCGGTCTGCCGAACTATGCGAACAACCTGAAGCGCCTGGGGTTCACCGAGGAGGAGATCACCCGCGACGGAGGCGCTGACCGGGTCGTCGACGCGATCGTCGCCTGGGGTGACGAGGAGACGGTGCTGCGCCGCGTGCAGGAGCACCTCGATGCCGGTGCGGACCACGTCTGCATCCAGGTCCTCGGATCCGACGCATCCTCGGTGCCCGCCGGGGACTGGCGGCGCATCGCCGAGGCCCTGTGGTTGTGACCCGTTGTGACCCGTTTTGACCCGTTGTGACCTTCGCGGATCACATCGGACGCCGCCACCCCCGCCAAGGTTGTAACCCGTTGTAACCCGTTGTGACCCGTTGTGACCCGGG
>CAYVYG010000237.1:0-5749 GCA_964454385.1 uncultured Microthrixaceae bacterium | reverse complement strand
GCAAGGATGATCGAATCACACCGATGTAACTACAACGGTGACACCACCGCACGCATCCTGTTTCTCGGAGCGAGGGGGATTGCTCCGGACCGGGGGCGGGGGAGGAACCAAGGTGAACCAGACCATCCGCACGAACGATCGACAGCCCGTGACACAACCACCGGCACAATCGGCAGAGCGCTCGGCCACGCAACCCACGCGGCCGGGCGCCCGGCCGATGTCCCGGTCGGGCGGCCAGCCTGCCGGCCAGGTGCCGCCCGGTGCCCAGGGGAACGAACCTGCCGAGGACTGGCAGAACTACGCCAACTGCCTGGGGGTGGACCCCGACCTGTTCTTCCCCGAGCGCGGCGCCTCCACCAAGGAGGCGAAGGCCGTGTGCCAGGCATGCGTGGTGCGCGAGGACTGCCTCGAGTACGCGCTGGAGAACAGCGAGAAGTTCGGGATCTGGGGTGGATTGAGCGAACGCGAGCGTCGCCGCCTCCGGCGAGCACGAGCGCTGGCGCGCGCCGCAGCAGCACAGACCCGGACCGCCTGAACCCCGCTCCCCGAGGCGAAGCCACGCGGTTCGCGGGGCGAACGCACACCCGGCTCAGGGCGTGATCGTTGCTGATTCGGTGACGATCACATCCACCGGGACGTCCCAGATCCGGCGGCGGATCCGCTCATCCGGCGCCAGGAGTTGCACCGCGAACGCGACCGCCACCAGCAGCGGCTTGGGCTGCGCTGTTGCCAGGGCGCGGTCATAGAAGCCGGCTCCCATGCCGACACGGGTTCCTGCGTGATCGACTGCGGTGCACGGGATGACGATCACATCCATGGTGCCCAGCGGAATCGGCTCGCCGGGCGGTTCCGGTATCCCGAAGCGGTTGACCGTCATGGTCGCGTCCGGATGCCAGCGAACGAAGTCCATGGCCGGCTCCCCCGAGGCGTCGATGCGGGGCAGGTGCACCGCGACCCCGCGGGCATCGAGGCGTTCCCACAGACCCACCAGGTCGACCTCGTCCGCCATGGGCCAGTAGCCCGCGACGAGACGTGCGTCCGCGATACCGGGCAGTGACTCGAGGGTCGCCGCGATCCTCCCGGAAGCCGCGGCCTGGACATCACCCGACAACTCGCGACGTGCGATCAGACCCCCGGCCCTCGCAGTTCGAGCCCCGAGGTGACGCAGCGGTGACACGGCGGCGACTCTACGTGTCTCCGGGACCCGCAGTGAGACCCGCGGACCTGGTGTGGAGAATTCGACGGGAGCGGCTCTCCGCGTGCTCTGTGCGACGGTGCGCGGTTACGATTGGAACATGTTCAGTGGCAACGAATGGCTGATCGTGATCATCGTGGCCCTGGTGCTCTTCGGCGGATCACAGATCCCGAAGCTCGCGAAGAACCTGGGGCAGGCTCAGAGCGAGTTCAAACGGGGTCTCTCCGAGAGCAAGCAGGAAGACGAGATCGCCGAGATAGAGCCCGAGAAGACCGACCGCGCCTAGTTCCGGCCGCAAGCGCGCCCGAGTCCCGGCCGCAAGCGCGCCGGGCGTATCGAACCGGGCACTCGGCGCAATGGTTGAGCTGGGGCCCAGTGCGCTCGTCGCAGTGCCCTCGTCGCAGTGCCCTCAGCTGGGCTGCAGTTCGCGTTCGGGCTGTGCGCCTGCGCCCGACGGCGCCGGGGTGTCGGCCGCGGCCGCCGCCGCCCGTGCCCGTATGATCCGGCGACGCTGACGTTCCGAGGTGCCGCCCCACACGCCGTGGTCGATCCGGTTGGAGATCGCGTACTCGAGGCACTCGGTGGCCACCGGACATCCTTCGCAGACCGCCTTCGCACGCTCCACTCCGACGCCGTCGGACGGGAAGAACAGCGACGGCGGCTTGTGGGCGCAGTTCCCTTCTGCCATCCATTTCGTATCCGCGGAAGTATCCATAGGATCAATATGACGCTTCGGGGTGCTGTTTTGTTCCATGGAACCTCCTATTGGCACAGGAACTGAGATCGCCATCAGCGGAACGGGTGCTCGGGAAGCCGTACGCTGGGCACAACTTCCCGGATGCACGGGCAGCTCTGAGAGCGTTCTCGGGGAACGACCCGGGGGTGACCTGGGCGACCTGACGAGTGCAACGCATACTCGGACTCATGCACGGAGACCCTTCGATGAGCGATTCACCCACACCAGTACCCGGCGGGACCACCGACCCAAACACGCGGGACCGCAATGCCACCGACCGCAATGCCCCCGACCGCAATGCCTCCGACCAGGGAATCCCCGGCACGGCGGCACCCGGCCTGCCCACCTCCCCTCCCACAGCGCCGCAGATGCGCCCACCGACCGCCCGGGACCGTTACGTGGCGGGCCCGGCTGTCACCGCCGGAGCGGTCCCACCACAGGGCGCACCAGCGAGCGGATCATGGCAACCCGGGGTCTGGGGGCAGAGTGCTCCATGGGGCCAGTCACCCGCCGGACCGCCCTCAGCCGGGGCCACCCCCGCCGGGCCGCCGACCGCCGCGCCGCCGACGCCAGCGCCGTCACCCATGGCCAGCGTGCCGGCGATGGCCTCCTACCCCCAGGGCCCGCCGCCCGGTGGCACCTCGCCCAGGCAGCACGGTGTGGACGGCAACGGCGGCGCCCGTCGCGGAGGCGGCATCAGGGCGGCGCTGATCGGTGGCCTGGTGGGAGCGATCGTCGCAGGTGGGATCACCGCAGCGGCCATGACGGTCCGCGACGAGCCCGCGGCGGTGGTCAACGCAGCTCCCGCATCGACACCATCGCGCGCCTCGAACAACGTCAGCGGTGAGGCGCTCGACATCCGTTCCCTGCTCGACAAGGTCCAGCCGTCGGTGGTGTCGGTCCACACCGGCACGCGCCAGGGAGAAGCCGCGGGTTCGGGCATCGTCGTCAGCAAGGACGGTCTGGTGCTCACCAACGCACACGTGGTCGAAGGTGCCCAGAGCATCCAGGTCGACTTCGCGGACGGCCAGACCGCGGACGCCCGGTTGATCGGAAAGGCCACGGGATCCGACGTCGCGCTCGTGAAGGCCGAGGGTCTCGAGGGCGAGACCGTGCCGGCGGAGTTCGGCTCGTCTGGCGACCTGTTGGTCGGTGACGAGGTCGTCGCGATCGGCAACGCCCTCAACCTCGGAGCCGAACCGAGCGTGACAACCGGGATCGTCTCCCAGACCGGCAGATCGATCACCGCTCCCGACGGCTCGGTGCTCGACGACCTTATCCAGACCGACGCAGCGATCAACCCGGGCAACTCGGGCGGTCCGCTGGTGAACGCGCAGGGTCAGGTGGTCGGAGTCAACACCGCCATCGTCGCCGAGGCGCAGAACATCGGGTTCGCTCTCGAGATCGACTCGATCCGCGACCTCATCGACGATCTCAAGGCGGGCCGCGACGCCGAGAAGGAGCGACCCGTGCTCGGCGTGTCGACACTCGACGTTGCCCGTCTCGACACCGATGTGGCCCGGCGCTTCGGGGTGACAGCAACCTCCGGTGCGTTCGTCCAGGACGTAACGTCGGGTTCGGGCGCCGACGCGGCCGGGCTGCTGCCCGGCGACGTGATCGTCGAGGTCGACGGTCGCACCATCCGCAACTCCACCGACGTCGGCCAGGCGGTCAGGGCCAAGGATGCGGGCGACGAGATCGACATCGTGGTCGAGCGCGAGGGCGAGGAGATGTCGGTGAAGGCCACGCTCGGGAGCAACTGAGCGAACGGAGCGCGGCGCGCCACCGGGGTCCGGCGGGCGGTGGTCTATCGTTGCGCCCATGTCCCAGGACGCGATCGACATCGAAGACGCAGAGGAGCTGCCACCGGTGGCCACTGCGCACATCGTCTACACCGGCCCCGCTGCGCCGCACTGGGAGATCAGCTCCGATGACGGCGATCCGGATCTCATCGATGCGTTCCGTGCCCGGGTGATGGCGAGATTGCTCCTGTTGCCGCCGCACGACCCCCAGTTCCGCCGCAATCGTGACCGTGTCAACCGTGACGCCGAGACCGAGCGCATCGAGGTGATCTGGGACACCGGCATGGAGGAACACACGCCGGGTGCGAACCCGGCCTGAGCCCCCGCGGCGGCTGATCGGCCGGTCGGCCGATCCGTGCCGACACCGACGACGTCCGGCTGCTCCTAGGATGGGCCGATGGATGACCCAGGGGGACAGTCGGAGCCCAGGTACCTGAACCGCGAGCTCTCCTGGCTCGACTTCAACGCCCGGGTGCTGGCCCTGGCGGAGTCCCCCGACACGCCGCTGCTCGAGCGGGTGAAGTTCCTCGCGATCTTCAGCCAGAACCTCGACGAGTTCTTCCAGGTCAGGGTCGCGGGTCTCAAGGACCAGGTGGCAGCGGGAGTTCGCAAGCGCAGCCCCGACGGGATGACCGCGGCGGAACAACTCGAAGCGATCACCCAGCGGGCATCCGAGCTGATGGCGCGCGCGGACGAGATCTTCCTCGGGCCGGTGTGTGCGGATCTCGCGCAGGCGGGGATCCGCTACTCGACGTGGCACCAGCTCGACGACGACGACAGGGAGTGGTTGGCCAAGGAGTTCTCGACACGCATCTTCCCGGTGTTGACGCCCCTCGCGGTCGACCCGGGGCACCCCTTCCCGTACATATCGAGCCTGTCGCTGAACCTGGGTGTCCTGGTGACCGATCCGGTGACCGCCGAGAGACGGTTCGCTCGGGTGAAGGTGCCGCCGTTGCTGCCCCGTTTCGTGGTCATGCCCGATGGCGAGCGCTTCGTTCCGGTCGAACAGGTGATCGCGGAGCACCTCGACGAACTGTTCCCCGGCATGGAGGTAGCCGACAGCGTCGCGTTCAGGGTGACCCGCAACGCGGACCTCACCGTCGAGGAGGAGGAGGCCGACGATCTGCTCGCGGCGATCGAGATGGAGCTGCGCCGCCGGCGGTTCGGTCGGGCGGTCCGCCTCGAGGTCGAGGACGACATCTCCAACGAGGCGCTCGAGTTGATCCGCGCCGAGCTCGAGTTGGATCACGAGGACGTGTTCGACCACGCTGCGCCGATCGCGCTCGACGGGCTGTGGTCGGTCTACGAGATGCAGCGCCACGAGCTCAAGTACGACGCGTTCGCCCCGGTGACCCAACGCCGCCTGCAGCCCGACGACGACGAGAGCCATCGCAGCATCTTCAAGGTCATCTCCGAGGGCGACCTGTTGCTGCACCACCCATATGACAGCTTCGCCTCCTCGGTCGAGGAGTTCATCCGCCAGGCGTCGGAGGACCCGCGGGTGCTCACGATCAAGTTGACCCTCTACCGCACCTCGGGTGACAGCCCGATAGTGGCGTCGTTGATAAAGGCGGCGGAGGGCGGCAAGCAGGTGGTCGCCCTGGTGGAGTTGAAGGCGCGCTTCGACGAGGAGAAGAACATCGAGTGGGCGCGCAGCCTCGAACGCGCCGGGGTGCACGTCGTCTACGGTCTGGTCGGGCTCAAGACCCACACCAAGACCTGCCTCGTGGTGCGCGAGGAGGACGCTGGGGTCACCCGCTACTGCCACGTGGGCACAGGCAACTACAACTCCCGCACCGCGCGGCTCTACGAGGACTTCGGCCTGCTGACCGGCGATCCGGAGCTCGGCTCGGATCTGACCCAGCTGTTCAACTACCTCACCGGTTATGCCCGCGACGTCCACTACCACAAGCTCCTGGTCGCTCCGCACACCCTGCGCAACCGTCTGACCGAGCTGATCCGCAACGAGGCGCGCTTCGGTGAACGCGGTCACGTGGTGATGAAGATGAACAGCCT
>CAYVYG010000236.1:0-5756 GCA_964454385.1 uncultured Microthrixaceae bacterium | reverse complement strand
ACACGACCACCCCTGCCCAGGCGCTCGGTCCGATCCCGGCGCTGCTCGCCGCGGTGGTCGCCGCCGGGGTCGCGCAGCTGCGCCTGCGCGACCGTGATGGTCACCCCACCGACCGGGCACCGACACGCTCCGGTTGACTGAAGCACCGTTGTTGGAGCGCAGCCAGCGTCCAGTACGGTTTCCCCTCCGAGTTCCAGTTCCTCGGAGCCGATCATCCACACCTCCTACAGCGAGACCCCCAAGATCCCTAGACATCCAATAGGAGCGTGACCGGGCCGTCGTTGACGAGCTCCACCGCCATCTCGCTGCGGAACCGGCCCGTTGCCACCCGAGCACCCAACTCCCCGAGCCGGGCGAGGAGCTCGTCGATGAGCGGCTCGGCGTGCTCGGGGTGGGCGGCGCCGACGAACGAGGGCCGGCGCCCCTTGCGCGTGTCGCCGTAGAGGGTGAACTGGCTCACCACCAGCAGTGCCACATCCCCACCCCGGGTCGCCCGCTGTTCGAGCGAGACGTTCATGTCGCCAGCGTCGTCGGCGAACACCCGCAGGTTCCACAGCTTCCGGGCGAGGCGATCGACATGCTCGGTTGTGTCCTCATGGGTCACGCCCACGAACACACACAGACCCGCTCCGATCGCACCGATCCGCTCACCGGTGTCCTTCAACGACACCGACGCGGACGAGACCCTCTGCACCAGCGCTCGCATCGGACCATTGGACCACAACCGGCGGATGCTGCCCTTGCGCCCTGCGGCCTCTGGCCGGCGGAGGTGACCCGGCCGACGAGCCCCTCCACGCTCCGGGCACAAGGGGACCCGGAATTCGGTTGGAGCACGCCACTCGCTAACGTTGCGGCTCATGTCTGCTGCCGATCACAGCCCGGTGGTCGCCGGGCCTGGGACCGGCGGCCTTCGACGACCAGGGCCCGATGAACCGCTGCGGATCGCGTACCTCACCTACCGGGGAAAACCACACGTCGGTGGCCAGGGTGTCTACACACGCCATCTGACCCGTGCCCTGGTGGAGCTCGGCCACCACGTCGAGGTCCTCTCGGGCCAGCCGTACCCGGAGCTCGACGAACGAGTACCGCTGGTCAAGCTGCCGAGCCTCGACATCTACAACGACCACTTCCCGATGCGGATGCCCGGCATCTGGGAGCTGAAGGACCGTTGGGACTGGCTCGAGGTGACCTCGTTCTCGGCGGGCAACTTCCCCGAGCCGCTCACGTTCTCGATGCGTGCCTGGGACCACCTGCGGCGCCGCGCGGGCGACTTCGACCTGGTCCAGGACAACCAGTGCCTGGGATACGGGCTGCTAGCCATGGAGAGCTCCGGCCTACCGGTGATGGCGACGATCCACCATCCGATCACCGTGGACCGCCGCCTCGAGATGGAGCACGCCGAGACCCTCAGAGCCCGGCTGGGCAAGGCCCGTTGGTACGCGTTCACCAGGATGCAGACCCGGGTGTCATCGCGGCTGCGTCGTGTGATCACGGTCTCGCAGAACTCCTACGACGACATCGTCGCCGATCACTCCGTCGACCCCCAGCGCCTGTTCGTGGTGCCCGTCGGGGTCGATCCGGAGCTGTTCAGGCCGTTGGCAGGGGTGCAGCGCAAGCCGAACCAGATCATCTCCACCGCCTCGTCGGATGTGGCCATGAAGGGTCAGCGCTATCTGCTCGAAGCGCTCGCGAAGATCCGCGCGGACCGTCCCGAGCTCGACCTGCACCTGGTGATCGTCGGCAGGCTCAAGAAGGGTTCGGTCGCGAAGCGCACCATCTCCGAGCTCGGGCTCGAGGATTCCGTCGAGTTCGTCTCGGGGGTGGCGGATCAGCGCATCGTGGAGCTGTACAACGAGTCGACGTGCGCGGTGGTGCCCTCCCTCTACGAAGGCTTCTCGCTACCGGCGATCGAGGCGATGAGCAGCGGTTGCCCGTTGGTCGCGACCACCGGTGGGGCGCTGCCAGAGGTCACAGGGGCCGACGGCGAGACCTGCTATGCGGTCGCACCGGGGGACAGCTCCGAGCTGGCACGGGGCATGCTCGCCGTTCTCGATGATCCCGACGCCGCGGAGGTCATCGGCAGGGCCGGCCGGGAACGGGTCATCCACCGCTGGAGCTGGCGCCACACCGCGGAGCTGACCGTCGAGCACCTGCGCGCCACCCTGGAGATGCCCCCCAACTTCGCGGGGGCACGACGTTGACGGGCTCACAGCCGTGCTGACCGTCGACTACGACCTGTTGGGCCTGCACGCGGGCGACCTGGTGCTCGACATGGGTGCGGGTGCGGGCAGGCATTCCTTCGAGTGCTTCCGCCGCGGCGCTGCGCTGGTGGCACTCGATCGGGGTTTCGACGAGCTGCCACCGGTGCGTGAGCTGCTCGGGGCGATGATCGCCGAGGGCGAGGCCCCTGCTGGCAACCTCGGGGTCTGTCTCAATGGTGACGCGCTGAGCCTGCCGTTCCCCGACGAGACCTTCGATCGCATCATCTGTTCGGAGGTATTCGAGCACATCCACGACGACAGCGCCGCGATGGCCGAGTTGCACCGGGTGCTGCGGCCCGGGGGCGTGCTGGCGGCGACCGTGCCTGCATGGCTTCCCGAGAAGATCTGCTGGGCGCTCTCCGCGGAGTACCACGCACCGCTCGCTGCGGGAGGCCACGTGCGCATCTACACCTCCGAGCAACTCCGCAAGCGCCTCGGGGACACGGGTTTCGACATACGTGGCTCACACCGGGTGCACGCTCTGCATGCGCCGTACTGGTGGCTGCGCTGCCTGGTCGGCCCGACCAACGACTCCCATCCGCTGGTGCGTGCCTACCGCGGGCTGTTGGTCTGGGACATGAACGAGGCACCGCTGGTGACCCGCACCGCCGAGCGCCTCCTCGATCCGCTGATCGGCAAGAGCGTCGTCGTCTACGCCCACAAACCCGCCCGATCCGCTGACCCCGACGGGTCGCCCCGAGACGCGATCCCGCGGCCACGTAGCGCGCCGGCCCCGCGCAGAACGGAGACGAGCCGTGCCTGAGAACCACAACTACCTGCGTGACCTGGGCGACTCGGTCAGCGCCACCGAACTGCAATCGACGGTGGATGCGATCGTGCAGTGGCAACTCCCCAACGGCATGGTCCCGTGGTTCCCGGGTGGCCACGCAGATGCGTGGAACCACACCGAGGCCCTGATGGCCATGATGCTCGGGGGTCACCGCCAGGCGGCCGAAGCCGGCTTCGAATGGCTCCAGAAGATGCAACGGAGCGACGGCTCCTGGCACCAGTACTACCTCGCTGACCGGGTCGAGCAGGACAAGTTGGACGCCAACTGCGTCGCGTACGTCGCCGCGGGGGTGTGGTTCCACTGGCTCTGCTACCGCGACCGCGGAGCTCTGGAATCGATGTGGCCGATGATCGAAGACGCGATCGAGTTCGTGAGAGGACTCCAGCGCCACCGCGGCGAGGTGATCTGGGCTCGCCACTCCGACGGGACTCCGTGGACCTTCGCGCTGCTCACCGGCTCTGCCTCGATCGCCCACAGCCTGCGGTGCGCGATCGCGATCGCCGAGGAGCTCGGTCACGAACGTCCCACCTGGCGTCGCTCCGCGGCGCGCCTCATCCGCACCATCCGCGAGGAACCAGATGCTTTCGCCCCCAAGCACCGATGGGCGATGGACTGGTACTACCCGGTGCTCACCGGCGCGGTGCTCGGGGATGCCGGACGCGAGCGACTGGCACACCGGCGGGAGGCGTTCGTGATCGAGAACTGGGGGATCCGCTGTGTATCGGACCGGCCATGGATCACCGCTGCGGAGACCTGCGAGTGCGCGATGGCGCACCTGGCGGTAGGTGAGACCTCCTGGGCGCGGCGCCTGTTCGACTGGGCCCAGCGCCTGCGCGACCCCAACGACCGCTACTGGACCGGCATCGTGGTACCCGAGGAGGTGCACTTCCCCGGTAGCGAGCAGTCGACCTACACCGCATCGGCGGTCATCCTGGCAGCGGACGCCCTCGCCGGCGCATCACCTGCGGCAGCTCTGTTCACCGATCACGACGCCCTTCCGGTGGTGCTCGACACCGGGCTCGACGAAGAACCGGCGACGGCGCCCGAGCCGACCGATGCCTGAGCTGCGCCACGGTAAGGGCCTGCACGTACTGCTCGCCGTCGTCGTCGCAGTCGTCACGTCGGTTCTGTCGGTCGGTCACCAGCCTCAGCAAGCCTCTGCCCAGGAGGATCCGTCCCCCACCGCCTCGGTCGTCCCCGAGACCACCTCCACCCTCCCCAGCGGTGGGGAGGTCGGCAACATCGTGCCGAGGCCCAACTCCGGTCAGGCTCCCCAGGATTCCGGTGACCCTGGCGGCTCACGGCAGGTCGGGCTGTTCTTCGGCTTGTGCGTGGCGTTGGCCCTCATGGCAGCGTTCGTGTGGTGGCGCTCGCGGGAGGTGCGAGCGAAGCGGGCCGCCGATGGCAGGGACCCGTTGACCGTCGCCACACAGCGGGGAGGCGACGTGCGCAAGCCGCGCCCCCCGGGCATCGTGGACTGAGGTCCCCGGTCACCCCGGGCGACGCCGGAGGATCCTCAAAGAGCCGACCGCCCGATCCTCGTCGAAGAGACCGGACCCGATGGCCGGGAGATAGATCCGCTCGTAGGGAGGCCTGCCACCTTCGGCCGGTTCGGCGAAGACGTCGTGGATCGCCAGGATCCCGTCGGGAGCGACCGTCGGCGACCAGCACCGGTAGTCGTTGTCCGCGGGTTCCTCGCCGTGACCGCCGTCGATGAAGACCATCGCAGCCGGCGTGGACCACCAACTGGCCACCGTCGCAGAGTCACCCACCACCGCGGTCACGACGTCCTCGAGCCCCGCTTCGAACACGGCGCGGCGGAAGATCGGCAGGGTGTCCATGACACCGAGGTCCGGATCGACCAGATCGGCCTCGTGGTGTTCCCAACCCGGCTGGTTCTCCTCGGATCCCCGATGGTGGTCGATGGTCACAACGACAGCTCCCTGCTCCCGCGCGGCGGCACCGAGGTAGATGCTCGACTTCCCACAGTAGGTACCGATCTCCACGATCGGAGCCCCCGGCACCGCCCGGGTCGCGTCGAGCGCCGCCTCGTACAGTGTCAGCCCCTCTTGACGGGGCATGAGGCCAGGAGCGGCCTCGGCGAGTCGCAGCAGTAGTGGGTCCATCGTGGGTTGGCCGCTCCTCACGGTGCAGGCGCGAAGGTGACGCCAGTGGCTGGTACAGGCATCACGCAGTCGAGTCGGAGGCCGGCATCACACCGGAAGGTCGCCGTGCATCATGTCGAGCTCCTCGGAACCCGGCTCCAGGCCGTGATGGGTGACCTTGAAGAGCCACTTGTCCAAGATGACGTAGCGCGCCAGCCAGACGATGCCGAAGCCGACGATCTGGGCGCAGAAGACCGCCACCTTCTCGAACAGGCCGTGACCGTCGATCGCCAGGTCGACCAGGAACGTGAGCAGGGTAGCGAGGCTCACGCCGAGCATCGCCGCCACCCAGAACACGACCACCTGGGTGCGCAACTTGTCCTTGGAGGTGTTCTTCCACACGAGGTACTTGTTGGCGAAGAAGTTCGGCACCGTCAGAACCGCCGCGCTGGCTATCGATGCAGCCACCCAGTTGACCTCCGAGCACGGAGCCGCGTGAGGTGCACACTTGGCCACGTCGGTGATCTCGGTGGCGAACACGAACGCCCCGAACAGCTGGATCAGGATCTGCCCCAGAGGAACGAACACCAGCGAGACTCC
>CAYVYG010000235.1:0-5780 GCA_964454385.1 uncultured Microthrixaceae bacterium | reverse complement strand
GACAACCTGCGCTCCGATCCCGGTGACCCCTCCCACCGCCCGGGCTTCGTGGATCGTCTGGTCGCCGGCCACGACCTCTATGTGAACGACGCGTTCGGTGCCTCGCACCGGGCGCACGCATCGATCGTGGGACCACCCCGCACGCTTCCCTCCGCGGCGGGGCGGTTGCTCGCGAAGGAGGTCGAGGTTCTCCTCGGCGTGCGTGAGCACCCCAGGCGACCGTTCGTCGCGATCACCGGTGGCGCGAAGGTGTCCGACAAGCTCGGTGTGATCAGGGCGTTGTTGGACGTGGCCGACACGGTGCTCATCGGCGGTGGCATGTGCTTCACGTTCTTCAAGGCGATGGGCCACGGGATCGGAGCATCGCTGTGCGAGGACGACCAGGTCGGTAGCTGCGCCGAGCTGCTCGAGGAGTTCGGTGAAAGGCTCGTGTTGCCGGAGGACGTGGTCGGTCTCGGTCCCGGTGGGAGGATCGGGGATCCGGGCGCTGGGGGAGAGGTCCGCAACTTCGGGCGTTCCCTGCCGGATGGTTGGATGGGTCTCGACATCGGTCCTGGCACGGCTGCCGCCTTCGGGGACCGGATCCTCGAGGCGCGCACGATCCTGTGGAACGGTCCGATGGGCGTGTTCGAGGATCCCCGCTTCGAAGCCGGCACCCGCGCGGTGGCGCAGTCAGTGGCGGACTCGCGGGGTTTCTCGGTGATCGGCGGAGGTGACTCTGCCGCCGCGATCGCACAGTTCGGGATGTCGGCGGTGGTTGACCACATCTCGACCGGGGGCGGTGCGTCGCTCGAGTTGATCGAATCCGGGGACCTGCCGGGTCTGGCGGCACTCCGCGACGCCCCGAACGCCTGAGGCGTCACCAACCCTGGGTGCCGGCGTCTGTCGGCGCCTGCCCGAGGTCCTACCATCGTTCTGTCCTGCGTGGATGGCCCTCGAACGTCATCCACGCAGGACAGAACAGATGAGCAACGAGGAGCCGACATGGCCGATGCACGAAAGCCGATCATCAGCGGCAACTGGAAGATGCACCACAACCACTTCGAGGCCATCCAGACGGTCCAGAAGCTCCACTACCGCCTCGAATCCGACGACTACGACGCGGTCGAGGTGACCGTCCACCCGCCGTTCACCGACATCCGCTCGATCCAGACCCTCATCGAGGCCGACAAGATGAAGATCGGCCTCGGTGCCCAGAACTGCCACTGGGAGGAAATGGGAGCGTTTACCGGGGAGATCGCCCCCGCGATGCTCGCCAAGTTGGACGTCGGCCACGTGATCGTCGGCCACTCCGAGCGCCGGGAGCTGTTCGGGGAGACCGACGACGACGTGAACCTGAAGGTCAAGGCGGTCATCGCCAACAAGATGATCCCGATCATGTGTTGTGGTGAGACCCTCGATGAGCGTGAACAGGGTATGGCCGAGGCGAAGGTCGAGGGTCAGGTCCGCGAGGGACTCGCCGGCCTGTCAGCGCAGATGGTCGCTGTGATGGTGGTCGCCTACGAGCCGATCTGGGCCATCGGAACCGGTAGGACGGCTACCGCGCAGGACGCACAGGCGATGTGCGCAAAGGTTCGTGCTGTCGTGTCCGAGGTGCACGGTGCCGAAGCCGCGGCCGGCGTGCGGGTCCAGTACGGAGGTTCCGTCAAGCCTGGCAACATCGCCGAGTTGATGGCCGAAGCCGACATCGACGGCGCCCTCGTGGGTGGCGCATCCCTGGATGCCGACCAGTTCTCGGCGATCGTCCAGTACCGCAACCACTGAGCAGTACCGCAAACAGCGAGCAGTACCGCAACGGCCGGGTGTTCAACTACGATCGAACCCGTGGGAATCATCACGTTGATCCTCTGGATCCTGCAGTTCGGCCTCGGCATCGGGCTCATCTTCCTGGTGCTGATCCACTCGGGCAAGGGCGGCGGCCTCTCGGACATGTTCGGTGGCGGGCTCGGTGCATCGGCTGCGGGGTCGACCGTGATGGAGAAGAACCTCGACCGCCTGACGGTGGTGATCGCGTTGCTGTTCGCCTTCAACACGCTGATCATGGCGCTGGTTCTCGACACCTGAGCTGTCCGTCGCCCAGCCGGCGGGCGGGTGGTAGCGCCGCGGCACGTCGAGCCAGTGCAGAAGGCACAACTGCGCCCCGACGCCCGGGCCTGTGGCATGCTGGCCCGATGGATGCCGAACAGAAGAAGCTCGCGCTTCGTGCCATCAACTACGGGCTCTACGTGGTGACCGCACGCTCCGGTGACGACCTCGCAGCGGCAGGCACCAACTGGTTGAGCCAGGCGAGCTTCGAGCCGCCACTGGTGATGGCGGGGCTGCGTGCCGATGGGGGTGTGGCGGAGGCAGCGATCAGCTCCGGCGCGTTCGCGGTCAACGTCCTGGGTGCCGACCAGCTCGACATCGGAAAGGCGTTCTTCCGCTCGACCGACGTCGATGGGAACCTCATCAACGGCCATGAGTGGGAGCCGGGGCCACAGACCGGTTGCCCGCTGGTCCTCGCCATTCCCTATTGGTTCGAGTGCCGGGTGACCGACAAGATCGAGCGGGGCGACCACACGATCGTCGTCGGAGAGGTGGTGGACGCCGGCGTCCGTGACGCGGCGGTGACGCCGCTGCTGTTGCGGGACACCGGCATGAACTATGGCGGGTGATCCCGGCGAGGCGCCACGTCCGAGCAACGAGGGGATCGATCCCGCTGAGCTCACGATCACCGACATGGAGGACGCCGATCCCCATGCGGAGGCGATCCACAAGAAGTCGTATCGTCGCCAGCTCCGGGATCTCCAGATCGAGCTCCTGAAGCTGCAGAACTGGGTGAAGGCAAACGGCGAGCGGATCGTGATCCTCTTCGAGGGCCGTGACGCGGCGGGCAAGGGTGGATCGATCCGCAGGTTCACCGAGAACATCAACCCCCGCGGGGCCCGCACGGTCGCGCTGACCAAGCCGAACGACACCGAGCTCGGGCAGTGGTACTTCCAGCGCTACGTCGCGCACCTGCCCACCGCCGGGGAGATCGTGCTGTTCGACCGCTCCTGGTACAACCGCGCCGGTGTCGAGATCGTGATGGGCTTCTGCACCCCTCAGCAGTACGGGGAGTTCTTCCGCCAGGCTCCGGGATTCGAGCGTGCGCTGGTCGAATCGGGGATCCACCTGTTCAAGTTCTGGTTCACCGTCTCGAGGCAGAACCAGATCGCCCGCTTCGACGCGCGCAAGGACGATCCGTTGAGGCAGTGGAAGTACTCGCCGGTCGACGAGGCATCCCTGGACAAGTGGGACGAGTACACCACGGCCCGTGACGCGATGCTGATACACACCGACAGCCCCGTGGCTCCATGGATGGTCGTCAACTCGAACGAGAAGAAGCGCGCCCGACTCGAATCGATCCGCCATGTCGTTCACAGGCTCGACTACAGCCACAAGGACCCTGAGGTGGCTCATGCCCCCGACCCTTTGGTCGTGCAGCCTGCTGCAGCGGTGATGCGGGTGACCGACATCCCGCCGGTGCCCGCCAGCTGAGCGATTTGCAGGGCGATCGGAGCCCTTCGGACACCGTTTCGGCCATTGAGCTGACTGCGCTAGAGTCCGGTGTCCCGCCACGGCGGGCGAACCACGTCGGAGTGGCGGAATTGGCAGACGCGCTAGCTTGAGGGGCTAGTGCCCGCAAGGGCGTGGGGGTTCAAGTCCCCCCTCCGACACGTACGGTTACCCCACGGGGTTGAGCCTGCACAGCGATGGTGCCGCTGGGGTCGTAGCGTAGGGTGACGCCAAGTTCCGGTGGAGATCGGCCTTGTCGGCCGGGTCGGCGGCGGCGAGTGCGCCGACGATGTCCCGCAGTGCGTGGAGGAGTGCCTCGACCTGGTTGGGCCTGAGCTCGCCGGGGATCTGCTGGCGTACCTTCGATGGCGGCCTGGGATGCCATCGCCGTGCGGGCGCGGGTTTGATGCAGGTGCGTTCGCCCTTGCTCATGCCTCCGTAGAGCGACCCGACCGGGTCGTGGGGATCGGAGCCGATGGCAAGATCTCCAAGATCTGCTCGGCGAGTGCCGCAGACGCACCAGGTTCGGTCTCGATGAGCACCACCGCTGAGATCGTGGACCCAAGACTACGGGTTCTGGCCTGATCGGGTGCCCGAGAACGGCTGCACGGATGTCAATGGTCGATCCAAGGGCGGGTTGAGATGAATCGCTTATCGCGGACTCGAGGGTGATGACGGAGTACCTCAGATTGCGTATGGACGGTCCCGTGAGACGGTGGCACGCTGGTTTCGCTTCGGAAGAGGCGCCGCGCGAACGCACGTCGCGCGTCCGACGGAAGGGAAGACGATGCACACAGACACCCCAGTGAGCCGGCCACCGGGCAGGCGAACGCTATTAGCCATCCTTGCCGCATTCGCCTTGCTGGCGACGTCCCTCGTGGCCGTCGCGATCGCAGAGCCGGTCGGCGCGACACTCCAGCTGCTGCGACCCAGCCCGAGTGACCCCGCGACGTTCGTGGGACGCGGAGGGTACTCAGCTGACGGACTCGGGCAGTTCACAGCGGGTGGTACCGTGCAGGCGGAGGTGCCCGCAGGCTCAAGTGTCGTACAGGCCTACCTGTACGGCACCTACTACAGCAACACCAACCCCGACGAGACCCAACGGAGCATCGACCTGGACGGGACCGTTTCGGTCCTCGACCTCCTCCCCAACTCCGAGCCTGGCAACTCGTCCCTGTCGACCGCCCGCGCAGACGTCACTGCCCAGGTCTCCGCGAAGGTCGGATCGGGCGGCGGCATCACGGACTTCGCGGTGAACTCCGATCCGCCCAACCTCGATGGTGTGGCGCTGGTCGTGCTCTACTCAAACCCGAGCCTCCCCGAGACCACGATCGCGGTGCTCGACGGCGGTTCCAAGCAGACCGGAGACACGGTCACGTTCAGCTTCGCTGACCCGATCGATCCGTCCTTGCCCGGATTCGCGGCCACGATGTCGCTCGGTATCGGGTTCGGCTACCAGGGCGTCGACGGTCATGTCTGTGGTGGTGGTCAGTTCTCCACGGTTCAGATCAACGGAGACCTCCTGACCTCATGCGCTGGCAACTACGACGACGGTGGGCCAGGCAACGGCGCGCTGATCACGGTCGGTGGTGTTGGTGACAGCACGAACAACCCGGTCGACCCGACGAGCTCTGACACCGGCGAGGACGACGAGCTGTACGACCTGGCTCCTCTGATCAACGCGGGTGACAACAGCCTGGTGATCGATACCGAGAACCCTTCGCAGGACGACAACCTGTTCCTCGCAGTGATCGCGGTGACCGCGCGTGCTTCTGTGACCACCGAGGTGTGCAACAACGACCTCGATGACGACGGCGACGGGCTCATCGACGAGAACGACCCTGATTGCATCACCGTCGAGTTCTCCAATGCCGCCTACTCGGTCGGAGAAGCAGCCGGACCGGCATCGGTCGGAGTCGTTCTCTCCACTAAGAACGGAGAGCCGACGTCGACCGACGTCACGGTCGACGTGTCCACGGCTGACGGCACGGCCACGGCCCCGGCTGACTACACCGCTGGTCCTTTCACAGTCTCGTTCCCCGCTGGCGTGACGTCCGCGGCTGCATCCATCCCGATCGTGAACGATGCACTGGTCGAGGGCGACGAGACCGTTGATCTCGAGCTCACGAACCCCTCGGGTGGAACCGTCGGGTCCCAGTTCTCGTCGGTTCTCACGATCGTCGACGATGACAACACGCCCGGCAATCTGCCTCCAGTGGTGGATGCGGGGCCTGCGGTCTCGG
>CAYVYG010000234.1:0-5828 GCA_964454385.1 uncultured Microthrixaceae bacterium | reverse complement strand
TCGCGGAGGTGATCGACACCGCGTTCACGAGAGTCCTCATCCACGACGCCGAGAACCGGCCCGTCAACGCCTCCACACCCCGCCGACACCCCACGCCCCGCCAGAAACGCGTCATCGACGAACGCGACCGTCGCTGCATCGACTGCGCCGGAACCGAACTGCTCCAATACGACCACAAATACGAGATCACCAAGCACTCCCACACCGACGAGACCTTCCTACGCTGCCCCCGATGCCACGCCCGACGTCACCGGGGGAGCAGGCAACGGGCCCCGACCATGAACCCTGTGGGTCGCGCACCACAACAGGGCTGAGTGACGGGTTGCGCTCCCTTTGTGGTGTGGGACTCATTCGGCGACAGCGTGCCGACGATGCTACGGCGTGTGTTCAACAACCGAGTGCGTAGCTCACCGCCGAGCACACCAGCGCGAGCTCTTGCGCATCCAACTCGCCGACGCGTTCGGTGAGCATCTTCTGGGCGACGGTGTGGAGCCCGTCGCAGTTGACCACCGAAGCACGGTCGAGCCCTGCCCGAACGTGATCCAACTCGACCTCGGCGGCCAGCCCCCGTGCAGAGGTGGAGATCTCCGCGACGGTGACGAGTAAGCGGACGTCGAGCACCTCGCAGCGGGTGAGCACCAGCACCGGCCGGCGCTTCCTTCCGACCTGGGCCAACCAGATCTCTCCCCGGTTCACTCGGCCGACCAGGTCTCGGCATCGGCCCAGAACTCGTCCGGTCGCTCCGGGTCGTCCAGGTACGCGGCCCGGTCGTTCCGTGCCAGAGCGGAGCGGACCGCCTCCGCGACTCCGTCACGTGCTGCGGCTGAGATGTTGATGCCGAGTCGACGCGCCTGGCTCGCGAGCGAGTCGTCGAGTGTGAATGTGGTGCGCGTAGACATGGTTGGTGATGCTAGCACGCACTGCTAGCGCAATGACATGAGACAACATGTGAGCTCAGCCCGCGGATCCGGCGATCCGACAGCATCCAGCCGATCGCCTCGTCAAGCCGGGAGCTCCTCGGGGTAGGTGATGTCTATCTCGGTGATCGCCTTGGAGAACTCCGAGCTGTTGTTCGTGATGAACCGGTCAGACCCGGCGGCGACCGCGGTGCCGAGGTGCACGGCGTCGGCAGCACGCAGTCCGTGGCGGGACCCGAGCACCGCTGCCAAGTCCGCGATGGCCTTGTCCACGGGTCGAAGGTCGAGCCGTCCCAGCAGCGATGCGAGGACTTCGATCTCGGACTGAGCGTCGTCACGCATCGGCTTGGAGAGCAACTCCGGGATCAGCAGCACGGAACCGATGCCTTGGACTCGACCGGTCGAGCTGGTCGGCTCCGTGGCGAACAGGGCCCGGATCCGTTGACCCAGGCCATGCCCCGGCACCGCAGCGTAGACCAGGACATCGGCGTCGAAGGCGTCCATGGTCGAGCCTCAGCGCGCCGAGCGTCCGGCCTTCAGCTCGGCGATCAGCTCCTCGGCCCGTTCGGCGCTGACACCCGGGGATTCGCCGAGGTCGATCCCCCGTGCGGCGTCCAACAGGCTGCGAAGTCGTTCGGCTTCCGCGAATGACTGGTCCGCGCGCCGGACCCGGATCGCGTCGGGACGGACCACGACCGCGACCTCTATGCCGTGGCGCGTGATCGTGATCTCCTCGCCTGAGGCAACAAGGTCGAGGATCTCGGGCAGTGCAGCCCGCGCTTCGCTTACCGGTATGACGGCCATCACAAGAGTGTACGCTTACGTACAGAAGCGTACAATGCTTGATCTGACGGGTCAGATGTTCCCGTCGGTGAGCTCTGATCTGACCTGACCCTGTCGGCACCCGAACCGACGGTGTAGCGTTCCCGGTGTGATGGCGAGCTCCGGGGTCAGGTACCACCAGGCGCATCGGCAGTAGCCAGTATCAGGAGGTCCGTCAGGCCGACCTCGGACGCGGTTTCACGCAGGTAATCGAGGTCCAGCGTGCCCGCACCGACTGCGAGGAGACCCAGCACGTCTCGCCATTGCCGGTCGGAGGTGGATCCGCCCTGGCGGTACCAGTCGAGCTTGCGCAGGATCTGGTCCTCGGGGGAGGTCACCCACACTCCTCGCTCTCTGCCGGGCACGGGCACCAGGACCCGGCGTTCGATCTGGCGCCTGTCGAGCAGTCCATCGCCCAGGACGAACAGGTCGATCTTCAACCCCAGTTCGGTGGCAAGGAGATTGAAGGAGTCGTGGCTCGACACAGCGGCGCGCGCAGCGGCCTCGGGCACGTAGAAATCGGCCCGCATCCGTGAAACCAGACGATCGCCGACATCGGGCTCGACTTTGATCGCCACGTCGATGTCTGCCGTTGCGCGTGGCTCGCCGAAGAAGGAACTGGCCATCGATCCGTCGAGCACGTACGGGATCTCCAATTCCTCCAGGATCGACGCGACGTCGATGACGAGTTGCAGGGGGCCCGATTCGTTCACGCAGGATCTTCTGGGTTCGCCGCCGCCTCGGCGAGTGCGGCTCCGTGACCCCGCCGAACCCGCTCGACCATGAGCTCCCGTTCCGAGATGCCCGGGTGCTCACGGCGAATCCCTGCCGAGGCCATGCTCATGACATCCAGGCTGAGTCGATCCGCAAGTAGTGCTCGTTGGGCAGGGGTCATGGCGCGCCAGCGGGCGATCTGGCGACCGAATACTTCGGGGTCTGTATCGGAAGGCACCGACGAATGGACCACGACGTGATCGTAGGTCGTGGATGCGACAACGAGGTGTGCGCGAGGAGGGACTTGAACCCTCACGTCCTTGCGGACACAGGAACCTGAATCCTGCGCGTCTGCCGGTTCTGGTGTGGGGGCCGCCACTCGCATGAGGGTGTTGGCGGCCGGTTTGGTGTGCGCGAGGAGGGACTTGAACCCTCACGTCCTTGCGGACACAGGAACCTGAATCCTGCGCGTCTGCCGGTTCTGGTGTGGGGGCCGCCACTCGCATGAGGGTGTTGGCGGCCGGTTTGGTGTGCGCGAGGAGGGACTTGAACCCTCACGTCCTTGCGGACACAGGAACCTGAATCCTGCGCGTCTGCCAATTCCGCCACTCGCGCGAGTGAGGCGCAGAGGATAGCTCACCTTCGACACCGTGCCCCAAGGGAGCAGTCGATCGAGGCCCGTGCCCCACCGGTCGTTGGACCGATCGGAACACGGCACCCGGGTATCGTTGTGCCGTGGGTATCCGCGGGTTCGAGAGTCGCCTGGAGCAGGCCGTCGAGGGCACGGTGTCGCGGATCTTCCGGGGCACCGTGAAGCCGATCGAGTTCGCACGCAAGCTGCAACGCGAGATGGACAGCCACCGGTCGGTGGGCGTGAACGGCCAGACGATCGTACCCAACCACTACTCGTTCTGGATCGCCCGGGTCGATTTCGAACAGCTCTCGGACATCCGCCAGACCCTCACCCGCGAGCTCGCGGACACCGCCCGCCGTCATGCGCGGGACGAGGGGTACCGTTTCGTCGGGCCAGTGGAGGCGCACATCGAGTCCGATTCCGGGGTGCGACAGGGTGTCATCTCGGTCGAGGGCCGCTTCATCGAGAGCGACGATGCACGCACCCCCGGCTCGCTGATGTTGCCCACCGGTGATCGTGTGCCGCTCGGGGAGTACACAGTCAGCATCGGGCGACAACACGACTGCACAGTTGTGCTAGCCGATCCGAACGTGAGCCGTCGTCACGCCGAGGTGGCACCTTCGGGGACCGGGTTCATGGTCACCGATCTCGGCTCGACGAATGGCACCTCGGTGAACGGGACCAGGATCAGCGGCTCGCATCAGTTGACCGATGGCGACGAGCTGCGCTTCGGCAACACCGTGATGCACTTCGAGGCGTCGTAGGGTCTGCCGATGCCCGAGCAGCTGCTCACGGTCCTCAAGATCTGCCTGTTGGTGCTGTTGTACCTGTTCTTCCTGCGGGTGCTGCGCGCTGTCTGGGCAGAGGTGGGTGCCCCCAAGTTGGCACCTGAACCACCGACCGCGATGCCTCCGGTGGCGCCGCCGAGGAGCCGGTCCAAGTCCTCGCGTGGTTCCAAGCGCGGTGCAACCCCCACATCGTTGCGGATAGCGGAGCCTCCTGCGCGCGCAGGTGGTGAGTTCCAGATCGGACCCGAGGTGACCATCGGGCGATCGGCAGGGTGCAGCATCGTGTTCGACGAGCAGTACGTCTCCTCGGTGCACACCCGCGTGTTCACCCGTGAGGACCAGGTGTTCGTGGAGGACCTGGGTTCGACCAACGGAACCTGGGTGAACGGCGTGCGGGCGGTCGGCCAGATGCCGGTGCACATGGGTGACCGCGTCCAGATCGGCAACGTGATCATGGAGCTCGCGTGATCCGCCTCGAGATCGGATCGGCCTCGGTTGTCGGGCAGGTCCGATCCGGCAACGAGGACTCGGTGCTCGTTGCCGACGGGCTGGCCGCGGTCGCGGATGGGATGGGTGGGCACCGCGCCGGCGAGGTCGCCTCCGCTGACGCCGTCGAGGCGCTCTCGGAGCTCGAGGGCAACCGTTCGCTCGATGAGCTCGTGCGCACGGTCCACTGGGCGAACCGTCGGATCTCCGAGCGCGCGGCGGCGGATCCGGACCTGCGGGGTATGGGCACCACCGTGTGCGTCGTCGCGTTGGTGCGGCGCGACGACCGGGATCAGCTCGCGGTGCTCAACGTCGGAGACAGCCGCATCTACATGCTCACCGACGAAGGGTTCCGCCAGCTGAGCGAGGACCACTCACTGGTCGAGTCGCTGGTCCGCGATGGACAGATCACCGAGGAGGAGGCGCTCACACATCCCCAGCGCAACGTGCTCACCCGGGCGCTCGGCGTGGAGCCGGTCGTAGCGGTGGATGCGTGGTTGCTCGAGCCCGTGCAGGGCGATCGACTCATATTGTGCAGCGACGGCCTCACCAACGAGGTGGACGACGGGCGAATCGAAGAGGTGCTCGCGGATCGTGACCCGCCGGAGCTGACCGCCCAGCGGCTCGCTTCCGAGGCGGATGCTGCGGGTGGCAGGGACAACACCTCGGTCGTGGTGGTCGATGTGGTCGAGTCCGAGACCGAGGCTGCGCCCCTGGGCGAGCGCTTCCACAGAGTGACCACACCGTCGGTGGACCTGTCCGAGGAAGGTGAGGGTCCCCACACCGAGCGGGTGATGGCGGTGATCACCCCGGGGCGCCCGGATGACGAAGAGCCTTCTCCGACACCCGAACAACCCGAACCGATGACCGGCGACGAGGACATCGCCGATCTGGCCTCATCGCCAGCGGATGCCGACCTGGCGGCCGCCCAGGCCGAGGCGGCCGCAGCGGGTGCTCTGGCGGCGCGCTGGCGCACGGCGGCGTTCGTGGTCGCGATCCTCGCGGTGCTGGGTCTTGCGATCGGCGCGATCGTCTTCACCGCCGGCCGCGGCTGGTACGTCCATGAGAGCCCCACGGGCAACGTCGCTCTGTACCGGGGGACCCCGGTTCTGTGGATCGACCCGGCGATCGTCGAGGAGACCGACGTCCGCGTCGAGGACCTCTCGCCCGCCGACCAGCGGACCGCGCAGCGGGGAAGGTCCTTCTCCGAGGAGGCAAGCGCCCGTGAGCTGCTGGAGCGGTTGCAGCCGACCACCACGACCACCCCCACGACCACCGCCCCCACGACCACCCCCACGACCACCGCCCCCACGACCACCGCCCCCACGACCACCGCGGTCCCGTCGACCACAACCGGGCCACCGTGACCGCTGCCACCACGACTGCTCCGACCGAGCTCGTCGACACGATCGCGGTATTCCTCCTCGCTTACGCATTCATAGTCCCCTGGGTACCTGGTTGTCACTG
>CAYVYG010000233.1:0-5841 GCA_964454385.1 uncultured Microthrixaceae bacterium | reverse complement strand
GCGATCCAGATGCACTCGCGCATCGAGGAGGAGGTCATCATCGACCGTTCCCCGCACCCGATCCAGGAGGCTGCCCGCCAACTCGGTGGTCCCATGCTCGTTGTGACCGTCGCAGCTGCGCTGTCGTTCCTCGCGATCCTCGGATCGAAGACCCCGATGATCCGCCAGTTCGGCCTCCTCCTCGCGCTGGGCATCGTCGCGATCTGCATCTCGTCGATCATCAACCCGCTCGCGATCCTGGGCATCCGGGAGTACAAACGTCCCACCGAGGGTCGCAGCTGGACCGATGGCTACCTGGCGAAGATCGTGAACGGCCTCGGCGCCCTGCCGGCGGGTTTCGCGATCGTGTTGATGGTCGTCGCGATAGCTGTGTTCGTCGGTGGCGTCCTCGCGGAGGGGAGCCTCAAGATACAGACCGACCCGATCCGCTGGGTCAACCAGGACACCCAGGTCATCCACGACATCGACGAGGTCGAGTCACAGATCGGCGGGTCCTCGGAGATGGGTGTGTACGTCGTCGCACCCGATGGGGAGTCCACCTTCACCGATGAGACGGTTGCATATGTGGACGAACTCACACGCGACACCCTCGAGAAGTACCCGAAGCGGTTGCTGGTGGGTTCAGGGATCGTCTCGACGGTCGCGGACCTCACCGATGTGAAGGGTGCTACACCCGTGACCCCGAGCGCCGAGTCGGTGCACCAGGCCTGGGACATCGCCCCGCGCGATGTGCAGACCGCGACCGCCTCGGCTGATGGAAACGCAATGAACATCATCTTCCTCACGGGCAAGGGATCGCTCGAGGACCGCGCGCCGATCGTGGACTACGTGAACGATCGCGGCGAGGGTCCGGGAGGCGTGAGGGCGACGCCGTCGGGACTGGCGGTGGTCGGCGTGGGTCTGTTGGAGAACCTCACCTCCGGGCGGATCCTGTTGACCTACCTGGCGTTGGCGCTGGTGTTCGTTTGGTTGACGATCATGTTGCGATCACTCGTGCGTTCGCTCCTCGCGGTCACCCCGGTGCTGATCGCGGTCGGAACCTCGTCGCTGGTGGCCTTCGTCGGGGGATTCAAGTTGAGCCCCATGACCGCGGTCGGAGGGCCTCTGGTGGTCGCCGCGTGCACCGAGTTCACCACCCTGATCCTTTACCGCTACCTCGAGGAGCGCCGCCGAGGTCATGAGCCCCATGAGGCGATGAACGCGGCGGGAGCCAGAACCGGACGAGCTTTCGTCGTGTCCGCGCTGACGACCATGGCGGGTGTGGCGGTGATAGCGCTCTCCTCGCTGCCGTTGCTGCGCGACTTCGGCATCACGGTTGCGATCAACATCAGCGTGGCGCTGCTCGCAGCGCTGGTGGTCCTGCCGCCGCTGGTCATCTGGGCGGACCGGCGGGGCTGGGTGTCCAAGGGGATGCTCGATCGAACCGAGGCTCCGTTCCTCGACGTTCCACGCAGCGAGGCCGAGGCGAAGGCCCTCGAAGCCGCGATGGCGGCACGCCCCGGGGACCGCTGAGACCGGACCCGTCAGAAGGCCTGGGGCAAGTACCCGGATGTAGTAGGTTTACCCGACCGTCCGGTGCGTCTACCCTTTGTCGAGGGCGTACCGTTCCGAGGGAGGATACGACGTGGAATCCAATCAGACCGAGCATCGATCCGGGCGTCGCTCGCGGGCCGTCGCCACTGCGGCAGTTGCGATCGTGGCGATCGCCAGCCTCGCCTTCTCGGGGGTGGCCGGCGGCGCCGGTGAGGGCGATGGCGAGGCATCGATCATCTCGGTGCGCTTCGAGGCCGGGACGTCCCAGGGTGACGGGTGCACCGATGCCAGGAGCGCCATGTCGCTGAAAAAGGTGACCACCCCGGATTCCTACTCGTTCGTGGTGACGCTGGCGACCGACCGCTGCAACCCTCTGGAAGCGAAGGCCGCGGCCTACGCGATGCCTGACAACCGAGGGTGGCCCTGGCCACAGACCCTGGTCGAGACCGACGACGTGGTCCTCGACGAGGCGGGTGTGTACACCATCACCTTCACCAAGGACTGCGATCCGATCCAGTTCGACCTGCTCACCGGCGCCACCCCCGAGCGGATCGATCCGCTCGGCCCGCACCACGGAGACCTGTTGTTCCCGCACCAGGATCTGGTCACCTACAACGGCTCCGCCTACCAGTACTGGCCCTCGCGTGATGACTGCGTCGGCCCGACGAGTTCGACCAGCACCCCCGGATCGACCTCGAGCACTCCGACCAGTGAGGTGCCGGTGACGGTGTCACCGCAGACCTCCACACCCACCGAGGGTGGAGTAGGCGTTCCCAGCGAGGGTGGGGGCCCGACCGGTGGGCCGCCCGAAGGTGTCGGCGGGATCCAGGCGTCGCAGTCCCCTGCGTCACTCACCGTGGCGGGCTGATCCGGCAACGCACACAGCAGGCGAGCGCGACAGGCGACAGTCGTCTGCGCTGACTCGATCAGCTCAAACGCGATCGAGCGAGCTTTCCCAGCGATGTCCGCGGCAGGTCGGTCACGAGCTCGAGCTGCTTGGGTGCGCAGGCCGCCGGCAGCACATCTTTGACCCATCCCCGCAGCTCGTCGAGCCCCGGCGGTGAGGATGTCCTCGTGGGCACCACCAGCGCCGTGACACGCTGGCCCCATTCGGGGTCGCTGCGGCCCAACACCGCGGCCGCGAGCACCGCCGGGTGCTCCTCGAGGCGGGCCTCGACGGGGCTGGGCCACACCTTCTCACCGCCGGTGATGATCAACTCGTCGGCCCGCCCCGAGATGCTGAGGCGCCGGTCCCGCCCGGAGATCACTCCGAGGTCACCGGTTCGCAGCCAACCCTGGGGATCGAGCGGAACCCGGTCCGTGTCCGCCCCGGCACCCCGGTAGCAGCGCAACAGCGTGGGCGAGCGGATCTCGACGGGTCCTTCCACATCGAAGAGGTCGTCGGGTGCTCCCGCGATGCGCACCTGCACTCCATGGAGCGCCTGGCCGTCGTAGACCACCCCGCCGAAGGTCTCGGTCATCCCGTAGGTGCTCACGCAGTTGGGGGGTGGATCCGGTGGGGGCGCGGCCCCTCCGAGGAGTATCCGCTGCCAGCGGGTGGGGTCGATGCGAGCCAGAGCGGTGTGCACCAGCGACACGTGTGTTGCTCCGCTCACCAGGGCGGCATCGAGGAGGTCGGGGTCGAACCGGGGGTGCACGGTGAGGGCACTGCCGGTGTGACGGGCCCGGGTGATGACCGACAACCCTCCGACGTGTGACAGCGGCAGGCACGCCACCCAGTGGGTATCGGGTCGGACCCCGAGAGCGGTCGCGGTCGCGTAGGCCGCGTACTCGATAGCGTCATGGGTGATCACCACGCCCTTGGGCTCCCCGGTGCTTCCCGAGGTCGTCACCACGAGGGCATCCCCGTTGTCCATCGCCCGTGAGCCCGGGAGCTCCTCGGTGCCGTCAGCGGTCACGAGGAGACGGGCCTGCATGCGTGAAGCCACCGACCGTCGAACCTGCGGCGGTGCCTCGCGCTGCAGTGGCAGCACGGCGTCGCCTCGCTGCCACGCGGCGTCCAACGCAGCCAGGAAGTCGGCGCCAGGTTCGAGGTCGATCGCGACCAGCTCGTTCATCCGACAAGGCTGCCCCATCTGTCGCCGCGCCGTTAGCATCGGGTGGCCATGGCCGTCTCCCCCTCCGGATCCCATGCAGGGCGCGCACCCGCGAGGGAGGGTTGGCGGATCTGGGTCATGGGCGCCCGGCCCCGCACGCTGCCCGCGGCGGTCGCCCCTGTGCTCGTCGGTACCGCTGCTGCGGTAGGTGCCGGTGGCAGCGGCTCAGGGCTCGCCGGGATCATCTGGTGGCGGTTCGCCGCGGCTCTCGTGGTCGCGCTCTCGGTGCAGGTGGCGACGAACTTCGCGAACGACTACTCCGATGGCGTGCGGGGCACCGACGACCCCGGCGAACGGATGGGGCCACCGCGCCTCGTGGGCGACGGGCTCGCCACGCCCGCTTCGGTGCGTCGCGCGGCGCTGGTGTGCTTCGCGATGACACTTGTCGCCGGAACGCCGCTGGTTCTGTTCGTCGACTGGCGCCTCGCTCTGGTCGGCCTCGCGGCGGTCGCGTCTGGTTGGCTCTACACGGGAGGGCCACGACCCTACGGGTACGCGGGCCTGGGCGAGGTCTTCGTGTTCGTTTTCTTCGGCCTGGTCGCGACGGTGGGATCGGCCTACGTGCAGACCCACGAGGCGCCCGGGGTGGCATGGGTAGCGGGCGTGGCGATGGGGTCCCTCGCCACCGCACTTCTGGTGGTGAACAACCTGCGCGACATCCCCAGCGATCGTCGCTCGGCCAAGATGACCCTCGCTGTTCGCCTGGGCGACCGGGCCGCCAGGGTGCTCTACGTGGTGTTGGTCGTGACAGCGGTCGCGCTCCTGCCGGCGATGGTGCTAAGCGGGGCCTCACCGGTGGTGGCGCTCGGCTTCGTGGCCGTCGTGGCCGCCAGGCGAGCGGTGCTGCGGGTCCTCGGCGGAGCGCGTGGCGCCGGCCTGGTGGGCGTTCTCGCTGACACTGCGGCGGCGCAGCTGGTCTATGCGGTAGCGGTCACCATCGGTCTGGTGATCACCTGATCCGCTGCCTCGTCGTCACGGATCCGCACTGCACAAGTGGTCCTCGATCATCGTGAACACGAGCTCAGGAGCTTCGAGGTGTGCAGCGTGGCCGGCTCCGAGCACGCTCAGAGCGGTTGCGTTGTCGCCTGTGCGCGCGGCCATGCGTTCTGCGAGCGCGCCATAGGCATGGTCCGCTTCGCCGCTCAACAACAACACGGGCATCTCGAGCTCACCGAGGCGGCCCCATAGGGGAGTCATCGAACCGGTGCCCGCGCTGCGCAGCGACCCAGCGAGGCCCGTCGAGGTGTTGGCACGTCGTTCGTCCACGAAACGTGCCCGTTCCGGGAGGCCTGCGAACATCTCCATGTCGAGCCAGCGATCGACGAACTCGGTCACACCCGTGGTCTCGAGCTCGGCTGCGCGCGCGAGATCGACGACGCGCCGTCGTTCGCGCTCGGTGGGATCCTCGATGCCCGCGGTGCCACCGATCAGCACGAGCGAGCGGACCGACCGGGGGTTCCCCAGCGCGACGTGGAGCGCCACGCGCGCCCCGAGGCTGTATCCGACCCAGTGAGCGGGCACAGCACCGGCGGCTCCGATCCCGGATGTGAGGTGGGCGGCGGCCGTCGGGCAGTCCATGTCGGCGAGTGCCGCCGCGCTGCCGTGGCCTGGGAGATCGGGTGTGAAGACCTCACGATGCAATCCGAGCCATTCGGCGATCGGCCCAAGGCACCGACCGGTCTGGGTGAAGCCGTGCAGGAGAACCGCAGCGCTGCGACCCTCTGTGACCCTGCTCACAGCGTCGATCCTAGGTGCCGCCCACCGGCACGGCGTCCCGCCGGCGCTCCTCTAGGCTCGGTCCCCCCGGGGACAGACCAGCCATGACCCGGGATGCCCGATGCCGTGACCCGGAAGGAGCCCGATGGAGGCTGATGACGACGGCGTGGTCGCGGCCACCTTCTGTGCCACCCTGGTCGACGAGTGGGTCTCGCTCGGGTTGACCGACGCCGTCCTGTGCCCCGGATCGCGCAACACGCCGATCACTCTCGCGGTCATGGGTGACCAGCGCATCAGGACCCGGATCGTCCACGACGAGCGCAGCGCGGCGTTCATCGCCCTCGGAATCGCACTCGCCAGCGGGCGTCCCGCACTGCTCGGCTGCACCAGCGGGTCGGCGGCGGCCCACTTCCACCCGGCGGTCCTCGAAGCCGACATGGCAGCGGTGCCGATGCTGTTGTTGACCGCTGACCGG
>CAYVYG010000232.1:0-5861 GCA_964454385.1 uncultured Microthrixaceae bacterium | reverse complement strand
GAAGGCCGGTGTGAAGTCGCCGACGAAGAAGAAGTCTCCGGCGAAGAAGAAGTCCCAGGCGAAGCGCACAGCGGCGAAGAAGGCGGCTCCCCCCGGGAGCAGAGTGCCCAATGAGAAGGCTGCCGCCAAGAAGAAGGCTGCCGCCAAGAAGAAGGCTGCCGCGAAGAAGAAGGCTGCCGCGAAGAAGCCACCGGCGCGGTCACCCTTCGACGCGAAGTTCCTCGATGAACAGCGGGGAGCACTCGAATCCGAGCGGGCGGTGCTCACCGAACAGGCAGCGTCGCTGATGGCCGAGGCCGAATCGCTAGCGATGGAACGCGAACCCGGTGACGTCCAGTTCGACGACGAGTCCGGCGAGGGTGATTCGGTGGCGGTCGAGCGCGACTTCGATCTGGCGAGGGCGGCTGCAGCGACCCGTCAGATCGAGGAGATCGACGAGGCGCTGCGGCGCATCGAGGCCGGGACATACGGCATCTGCGAGTCGTCGAACCTGCCGATACCCAAGGAGCGCCTGCGTGCGATCCCGTGGGCCCGCCAGCGTGTCGAATACAAGACCAGCCGGTTCAACTGAGCACTCGGGACGCCCGGATCGCGCGATGACGCGCCCGGAGCGCGTCGGGCTGGTGCTGGGTCCGGCGCTGGTGGTCCTGGTCGCGGATCAGCTCACCAAGTGGTGGGCGGTGAGGGAGCTGGCGCCACCTCCCCGAGGTGCCGGGCGGGTCGTGGACGTGGTGGGCTCGCTGCGGTTCCTCTATGCCGAGAACACAGGGATGGCGTTCTCCAAGGGTGCCTCTTCGGGACGCTGGATCGCGCTGGTGGTGATCCTGGTGGTCGTCGCGATGGTCGTGTTCGCATCCAGGGTGACATCGAGGGCGACCGTCGCGTTGTTGGGAGTCGTCATCGGTGGAGCGCTCGGCAACCTGATCGATCGCGTGGTGCGTGCCGAGGACGGGTGGCTCAGCGGCGCGGTCGTGGACTTCGTGGACCTGCAGTGGTGGCCGGTGTTCAACGTGGCGGACGCGGCAGTGGTCGTCGGTGGGATCCTGTTGGTCTTCGTGGCCACCCGCGAGTCACCCGGAGAAGACAACGAGCGATGATCCCGGACCCCGGCCCGACCACCGCCGTGGTTCCACCGGCGACCGACGGGGAACGACTCGACCGTTTCCTCGCGCTGGTCACGGGGTGTTCGCGATCCGACGCATCGGCCATGGTGAGGGTTGGCTCCGTGACCGTCGACGAAACGGTTGTCACCAAGGCCGGTACGAAGCTCGCAGCGGGCCAGGTCGTGTCGTTCCCGGCTCCGGGCGAACCCAGCGCGAACGAGGTCGAACCGGACGAGACGGTGCGGTTCGACGTGGTACATGCGGACCCCGCGGTGGTGGTGGTCGACAAACCGGCGGGCCTGGTGGTGCACCCCGCGCCGGGTCACCCCGACGGCACCCTGTGCAACGGGCTGCTGGCCCGCTACCCCGAGATCGCAGAGGTCGGCGAACCCTCCAGACCGGGGATCGTCCACCGTCTGGACAGGGCGACCTCGGGGTTGTTGGTGGTCGCGCGGACCCCCGAGGCCCACGCCGACCTCGTGGCTCAGCTGGCAGCTCACCGCGTCGAGCGGGTTTACACCGCAGTCGTGGTCGGTCGGCCCGAATCGGATCACGGCGTCGTGGACGCTCCGATCGGGCGTTCGCGTCGCAACCCGCTGCGCATGACCGTGGCGATCGGCGCGAAGCCTGCCCGGACCCACTTCGAGGTGCGCGAGCGCTTCGCGGATCCTGATTGCACCCTGGTGCGGTGCCGGCTCGAGACCGGTCGTACCCACCAGATCCGGGTCCACATGGCCTCGGTGGGACACCCGGTCGTGGGCGACGACCTCTACGGCGCTCACCGATCCGCCCTCGATGCGCCGCGGATGTTCCTGCACGCCTGCGTGTTGGGTTTCACCCATCCGTCAAGCGGTGAGCAGCAGCGCTTCGAGTCGGGCCTGCCCGACGACCTGGCCGGATGGCTGGCGAAGCGTCGCTCAGGATGACCCGTCGGTGGGCCAGGCCAGGTCCCCCTGGGTCATCCGGCGGAGGTCCTCGAGGCTGAACCCCGACAGCATCGCCCGCATGGTGGAACCCACGTTCGACCATATGGCCAACAGGACGCACTGACCCTCGTGATCACACGCGCCGTCCTCGTGGGGCTCACCGAAGTCACCCGCCTGGATCGGCCCGTCGACCGCGGACACGATCTGGGCGAGGGTGATCTCCGCCGGGTCCCTGGCGAGTGTGTAACCACCTCCGGCCCCTCGCTTCGAGCGCACGAGGCCGGCTCCCTTGAGAGCCAGCAGGATCTGCTCGAGGTACGGCTGGGGGAGCCCGGTGCGCTCGGCGATGTCGCGCACCGAGGTGGGGCCATCGGAGCTGTGCAGTGCCAGCGAGAGCAGCGCGCGGCTCGCGTAGTCACCCCTCGTGGACACCTTCACGGTCAGCCATCGTAGGTGGATTCACCGGGGGTGTGTGTCCCCGAGCGTGCCGCTGGGTAGCGTTGGTGGCGATGACCGAGTCCCCGAGCCTTCCGGACTATGACGGAGCCTGCACCGTCAACGTGGTGCGGCCACTCATCGAGGACCCCGCGAGCGCGCCCGACTGGTTCCCGTCGGACCTCTCGGGCGTGGACCAGGTCGTGCTGTTGGTCCTCGACGGCCTCGGGTGGCACCAGCTCCAGGAGCGACGCAGCCACATGCGGGGGTTCACGTCGCTCGCGGAGGCCCGGATACGAACGGTCGCGCCGACCACGACCGCCACCGCGCTGACCTCGATCACCACCGGCCTTCCCCCGGGCGAGCACGGCGTGATCGGCTACCGGATCAGCACCGACAACGACGATGTGTTGAACGTGTTGCGGTGGTGCACCTCCAAGGGTGATGCACGCGAGACGATCCCGCCCGAGACCGTCCAGCACGATCTCGCGTTCGGCGGGCAGCGGCCGCCGATCGTGGTGCGTGCGGAGTTCAAGGACTCCGGGTTCACCAGGGCGCATCTGGGTGGTTGCCGGATGGTTCCGTACCGCATGCCCTCCACCCTCACAGCCGAGATCCTGCACCAGCTCGAGCTCGGCGAGCCGTTCGTGTACGCCTACTACGACGGCATCGACAAGGTTGCCCACGAGTACGGGCTCGGCCCGTTCTACGACGCCGAGTTGGTGTTCGTGGACCGGATGGTCGAGTACCTGGCGAGCGCCCTCCCGCCCCACTCAGCGCTGGTCGTGACCGCTGACCACGGTCAGGTCCACGTCGGCGACGACGTCCTGGCGCCGCATCCCGAGGTGATGTCCCATGTCCGGTCCCAGAGCGGCGAGGCGAGGTTCCGCTGGCTGCACGCGCATCCCGGCGCGGAGGTGGCGTTGCTCGAGGCGGCGACAGCGCATCACGGCGACGTGGCATGGGTCGTGACCCGTGACCGGATTCTCGAAGAGGGCTGGTTCGGTCCCAAGGTCCTGCCGGCGCCCCTCGCTCGCCTCGGCGACGTGGCACTCGTGGCGCGCGAGGACGTGGCGTTCGAGGACGTCGCCGACACGGGGCCCTTCGTGCTGGTGGGTCGCCACGGGTCCATGACCCCCGCCGAGATCGACGTGCCCCTGCTCGTCGCCAAGAGCTGAGCTCCCCTGCGCGTCGCCGAGAGCTGAGGTCCCGTCTGTGGCGATCGCAATCCCTACCGCTGCGGACCTAGGATCGATCACCATGGCGAGTGACACCAACGGAACCGGTTCGGATCCCGTCACCCGGGCCCCTGGCGACGCCGAGGTCCTGTCGCCGGACGACGTGGCGGCCCGCGATGCGGACCGCTCCGGCGGCGAGCGGGCCGACACGGATGACCGCAGTGGTGAACACTCCGACATAGAGTCGCCGGCGAAGATCATCAGGATCGGCGCGATGATCAAACAGCTCCTCGAGGAGCTCCGCGACACCGAGCTCGACGAGCCCTCCCGCGACCAGCTGCGCGACATCTACCGTAACTCCGTCACCGAGTTGAAGAGCGCGGTGTCCCCGGAGCTCGCCGAGGAGCTCGACGAGTTGAGCTTCGCGTTCGAGGCCGACGAGCTGCCCTCGGGGGTCGAGCTGCGAATGGCCAAGGCCCAGCTCGTCGGCTGGTTGGAGGGCCTGTTCCACGGCATGCAGGCCGCGCTGATGGCCCAGCAGATGAACATGAGACAGCAACTCGAGGGAATGCGCCAACAGCTCCCGGAGTCGACTGGGCCCCGCCCGCCGGGAGGTCCCGGATACCTGTAGCCGCGATGGCTCCGGACGTGCGCGGCGCGTGCCCGCGCGCGCGATAGTGGGGGAAACGACAGCCTTGTAATTGGGGACGCCCAACGTGCCCCTGACGGGAGCCTCGAGTGTCGGATTCCTTCGTCCACCTCCATCAGCACACCGAGTACTCGATGCTCGATGGCGCGGCGCGCATCGGCGACGTGGTGACTTCTGCGCGTCTGGACGGCCAACCTGCCATGGGCATCACCGACCACGGGAACATGTACGGCGTGCTCCCCTTCTACAAGGCCTGCGAGGCCGAGGGGGTCAAGCCGATCATCGGCACCGAGGCCTACATGGCACATGACCACCGCAGCGAACGCCCACCACGTCGCGGTCGGGTCGACGACTCCGGGGGCGACGTCGAGGGCGGACACAAGCTTTACTACCACCTCACGCTCCTCGCAGAGGACAACGTCGGCTACAAGAACCTGATCCAGCTCGCGAGCCGCGCCTACCTCGAGGGCTACTACTACAAGCCGCGCATCGACTGGGAGGTGCTCGAGGACCACCACGACGGTGTGATCGCCACCACCGGCTGTCTGGGTGGCCACGTGCTGCAGTCGCTCATGAACGAGAGCTTCGACGCCGCGCTCGCGAAGGCGGGGAGGCTCCAGGACATCTTCGGGCGTGACAACCTGTTCGTGGAGCTCCAGGACCACGGGATTCCCGAACAGCAGCGCACCAACCCGCAGCTTCTCGAGATCGCGCGACGGCTCAGGGCACCTCTGGTCGCCACCAACGACAGCCACTACGTGAACCGGGGCGATGCGGTGGCCCACGATGCGCTGCTGTGCGTCCAGACCAACTCGTTGATGGCCAGCACCGACCGCTTCAAGTTCCACGGCGACCACCACTACCTCAAGACTGCCCACGAGATGCGCTCGCTGTTCGACGAGGTGCCCCAGGCGTGCGACAACTCGCTGTGGATCGCGGAGCGGGCGAACGTGCGCATCGAGTTCGGCAAGCCGCAACTCCCCGACTTCCCACTGCCCGAGGGGTTCCCCGACGATGCTTCATACCTGGAGCACCTCACCTTCGAGGGTGCCCGTGCGCGCTGGGGCAACGATCTCGCCGATGGTGTGGTCGAGCGTCTCGCGTACGAGCTGAAGGTGATCGGCGACATGGGCTTCAGCTCGTACTTCCTCATCACCTGGGACCTGATCGCCCACGCTCGCCGCAGCGGGATCAGGGTCGGGCCGGGTCGTGGCTCAGCCGCAGGGTGCGCGGTCGCCTACTGCCTGGAGATCACAGACCTCGACCCGATCCGCTACGACCTGCTCTTCGAGCGCTTCCTCAACCCGAGCCGGGTCTCGATGCCCGACATCGACATGGACTTCGACTCGCGCTACCGCGACGAGATGATCCGTTACGCGGCCGAGCGCTACGGACGCGACCACGTCGCGCAGATCGTGACCTTCTCGACCATCAAGGCGCGCGCCGCGGTGCGCGATGCCGCCCGGGTGCTCGGTCACCCGTGGTCTGTGGGAGACCGCATAGCCAAGGCGATGCCGCCGCTGATCATGGGACGTGACACCCCCCTGTACGCCTGTCTGGACGAGCACCC
>CAYVYG010000231.1:0-5885 GCA_964454385.1 uncultured Microthrixaceae bacterium | reverse complement strand
GTGCGCGAGTGGGCGCCTACACCGACGATTCGGCCCTGCACCTGCTGGCAGCGCTGGGGATCGCCGCGCCGGGGGGCGTCGTCTGCCTGCTGCAGCCACAGTCGGTGCTCGGTTCCAGGGATGCCGAGCCGATCAGGCGAGGGGTGGAGCGCTCCGCCCGGCTGGTGGCGCTCTGGGCGAGCGCCCGGGACCTCTTCGATGATGTCTCGGTGCGCGTCTGTGCTCCCGTGTTGCGCCGACACAGCGCCGATGGATCCCCCGGAAGTCCCGATGATGCCGTCGGGTCGGTCCCGGAGCAGCCAGCCGAGCCGGCGTCGGGCGTCGCGGTCCACTGGGAGGACGATCCGCCCCGCAGCGTCGACCGGGGCGGTACTTCGTCGTGGTCCACCCTGGTGGCACGGACCAGGGGAACTCCGTTGGTCGATACCCGGAGCATCCGACTCGGCGGAGAGCGAACCGATGTCACCGGGGCGGTTGCGCACTGCACCGCCGGGTTCCGCGAGGAGTTCTACGCGCTCACCTCGGTCGCGCGTGAATCGTCGATGGAGGAGCTCTCGGACGTCACCGGTCCGCCGGTCGACGGCGCATTCGCCGACCCGGCCGACCTTCCCGAGAAGGCCGACCTTCCCGACCGTCCCGATGCGACAGGGCCCGCCGAACGGACCTACCGCCTGATCACCTCCGGGATGATCGATCCGGGGCGGCTGCGGTGGGGGAGCGGCTCGTGGCGCCTGGCGGGCGAGCGCTACCGCGCACCGCTCGCCGAAGCCGCGCAGCTGCAGGAGGCCTCGCCACGGGTGGCCCGCTGGAGTGCGGCGCGCGCGGTGCCGAAGGTGCTGGTGGCATCGCAGACCAAGGTGCTCGAAGCGGCCGTCGACCGATCGGGGAGCTGTGTGCCGGTGACACCCGTTGTGTCGGTGGAGCCGACCGGCGGTTGCAGTCCCGCCGCGCTGGCAGCGATGCTCAGCGCGCCCTCGAACGCCGCGCTGCTGGTCGCTTCGGCTACCGGCACGGGGCTCTCGGCTGGTTCGGTGCGGGTGAGCGCTTCAGCGGTGGCCAGGTTGCCGATCAGCACCGACCCCCGGCGCTGGATCGAGGCCGAGGCGATCTGGGAGTCCTTCGAGGCGGCGGCGCGTGCGGCGTCCGGTCCGTCCGCTTGGTTCGACTTGGGTGCACGCCTCGAGGAGCTGGTCGGCTTCGAGGTGCGCGAGGAGATCCTCACCTGGTGGGTCGCGCGGCTCGCGGTGCGCATTTGACCGACGTTGTGGTGTCGGGTTCACTGGTCGGGATCATCCGGAGCGACCCGTCAGGGTCCGGCAACCTGGGACGGACACCCAAGGTGCTTACCTGCCAGCGCAGGGATGTGGCAGCCCCTCCGGGCTGCAACTACGTGTCCGAGGCACCGCAGGTGCGTTCCCCGGTCGTCGGTGCGGCGGGAGGAGCTGTGGATGGCGACCACGGACCAGACCCGACCATCATCCAGATCGACGAACCCTGAGCACGAACACCGTGAGCCCCGAAGACCGGACCACCCCGGCGGACCCAAGTCACCCGTTGCCCACAACAGGTGCCTGGATGCGCGGCGCGCCTGTCGGTGAGCGGCGATTCCATCGCATCGGGGGAGCCCGCCGGTTCCACCTGGAAGGAGGCGGGCACCTCGACGAGGTGGAGGTCGCCTACGAGACCTGGGGTCGACTCGACGAGCGGGCATCCAACGCCGTGCTCGTGTGCCACGCCCTCACAGGGGACAGTCACGTCGCAGGGCGCAGCGGTCGGGGTCACCCGACCCCTGGATGGTGGGATTCGCTGGTCGGTCCCGGGCGGGCCCTCGACACCGACGAGCTGTTCGTGGTGGGGGTGAACGTGCTCGGCGGTTGCCAGGGCAGCACCGGACCCTCGTCGACCGACCCCGCAACCGGCCGGCCCTACGGCTCCGCGTTCCCGGTCGTGTCGATACGCGACATGGTGCGTTGTCAGGCATCGATGGCCGACGCGCTCGGGATCAGGCGCTGGGCATCGGTGATGGGTGGCTCGATGGGAGGTATGCAGGCACTCGAGTGGGCCGCGATGTACCCCGAGCGTGTCGCCTCGCTGTTCTTGGCCTCCACCACGACCGAGGCTTCGGCCCAGCAGATCGCCTGGAGCCACATCGGACGCATGGCGGTACAGGCGGATCCTCGCTTCCGCGGCGGCGACTACTACGACGCCGAACCGGGTGACGGGCCCCATCGAGGCCTGTCGGTGGCGCGCATGGCCGCGATGGTCACCTATCGCAGTGACGAGGTCTTCGCCGAGCGCTTCGGGCGAACGGTGGTGAACCAGTTCGACTTCTCCCTCGATCGCACCTTCGACATCGAGGGCTACCTCGACCACCACGGTCTCAAGCTGGCCAGGCGGTTCGATGCCAACAGCTACCTGCGACTCAACCGGGCGATGGACCTGCACGACCTCGGCCGGGGCCGCGGCAGCACCGCCACTGCGCTCGGACGGATCCGCTGTCCGTCGATGGTGACGGCCATCCGCTCCGACGGGTTGTATCCGCCCCACCAGCAGCGTCAACTCCACGAAGGGCTGCTCGACCGGGGACTCGACAGCGAGTTCGTGGAGATCGACTCGCCACACGGCCACGACGGGTTCCTCATCGACACCGAGGCGCTGGCACCGCTCATCACATCGGTCCTCGAGCGAGCGCTCGAGCGTCGGACCGGTCTCCCTGCGACGCGCTCCCGGCAGGTTCCAGAGGCGGGCGACGCCTCGCTCGCACCCGGAGTGACACCCGATCGACAGGAGGCTCGATGAGCACCGAACCGCCCGCAGACCCCGACCGCCCCGATGCCCGGGATGACCTCGCTGCTGGGGATGACGCGGTTCCTTGTGCGGTAGCCACGAGGTTGATGACCGTCGGCAGGTCCCACAACGGTCCCGGTCTCGCGCCCATGGTGGCGGCTAGCTCGACGTTTTCGCTCTCCTCGGTCGAAGAGGGTCGTCGCATGGCGCTGTCGACCCGGGCGACCGGCTACTACAGCCGTTACGGAAACCCGACGGTCAACGACTTCGAGGAGGCGATCGCGGATCTGGAGAACGCCGAGGCCGCCAGGGCCTTCGGGTCCGGCATGGGTGCCCTCGCAGCGGTGGTGCTCGGACTGTGCTCGAGCGGTGACCACATCGTCGCCCAGCGTCAGCTGTACGCGGGCACCCAGATGATGTTGCAGTCGGTGTGTCCCAGGATGGGCATCGAGGTGACATTCGTCGACGGCACCGATCCGGGGCAGTGGAGCGACGCGGTGGTGACGGGCCGCACGATGCTGCTGCTGGCCGAGACGCCTGCCAACCCACGCCTGGATCTCGTCGACCTCGAGGCACTGGGGGCCATCAAGGGTCCGATGAAGGTCGTCGACTCGACCTTCGCCACCCCGCTCGCGCAACGTCCGTTGGATCTCGGGTGCGATCTCGTGGTGCACTCGGCCACCAAGTTCATCGGCGGGCACAACGACATCACCCTCGGTGTCGCCGCCGGGTCACGGGAGCTGATCGAGTGGCTCTGGGGGTTCGCGGTCCTGCAGGGCGCGGTCGCGAGCCCACACGAGGCCGCAGGCGGCCTGCGGGGGCTCAGGACCCTGGGGGTACGACTCGCACGCCAGAGCGACTCGGCGATGATGCTGGCGACCGCGCTGGAGGCGGACCCCCGGGTCGAGGCGGTGCGCTATCCGGGGCTCCCGACCCATCCGCAGCACGACCTCGCTCGTCGCCAGATGGACCTGATGGGGGGACTCGTCACCTTCGATGTGGCCGGCGGTCTCGATGCCGGGCGCGAGCTGGTCGAGTCGACGAGGATCTGCAGGCTGGCGACCTCGCTGGGGGGTCCCGAGACACTGGTCACCCACCCTGCCTCCACGACCCATGTGAGCCTGCTGCCCGAGGAGCTGGAGGCGTCGGGAATCGGACCGGGCACGATCCGCATGTCGGTCGGTCTGGAGGATCCCGACGACCTGTTGGCGGACCTCGATGCTGCGCTGCGGTGATGGGCCTCTTCAGCGAAACCGAGAACTAGCATCGGTTGATGCGAACAGCGCCCACAGACGACGACCGGTTCATGCGGGTAGCGGGCGGGACGCTGATCGGTCTGGCCCTGGTCGCGTCGGTGCTCGCTCTGTCGGCGCTCATGGGCACATCGCCATCCGCCGGTGCGGTCTCTCACCAGGATCCGCCACCCGGTCCTCCCGACAGCGACGTTCCGGGGGTTGCGCCCGTGGACCCCCCGAGCGCCACCCCGGAGCCTGATCCCGGTGCCCCAGGAACACCTGGTTCGCCCGAGGACACCTCCGGGGTCACCACGACGGAGGTCGACGTGGTCGGGCCGACCAGCGACCCAGGGGGCCGTAGTCCCACCGAACGGGCTAACCAGCGGGTGCAGATCGTGGTGATCTCCCTGGTAGCGCTGGCGATCATCGTGGCCGCAGCGACGATTGTCTTCTGGCGCAGGACGAGCCCTTCCGATATCGCAACGCCGGTCGGGGGTGGCCGGAGGATCGGCGAGCCCACGGGGGAGTAGTCGCCCGTTGGGCCTTCCGAGCCGGGTCGATGCCAGCGCTCCGGGGCGTTCTCCGGTAACACTCCAGCGGTTGCGGTGAGCCAACTGCTCCCAGAGGCAATACCCTTGGGGTGGCGCGCACCTTGTGCGGACGGTTCGGCGCAACGCGTTGCGCCCGAGGCCACCCGAGGAGTCGGTTTGGAGACAACCCACGACACCTACGACGACCCGTGGGCGTGGCCGTGTCCGTACTGCGGGAGCCACAACGCGATCGAGGCGGCCGAGTGCGGGGCCTGTCGGGCCCAGCTGCGCGATCCGGAGGAGGATGACCTCTTCACCACCATCGCGACCGAGAACGCCCAGATCGTGGACCCGAGCGCTCCTAGGGTCCGCGAGGCTCTCTGGAGCACCGAGGTCACGCCTCCCGAGGACGTGGCCGAAGAAGTCGCCGCACCCCCTGATGGCTCGATCGCCGGGATGAAGCCAGCGACGGAGCGCCCACCGGTCGACGGACCGTTCTCCCACAACCTGTCCAACGCCTCCGTCGGCCCTCGCGCCGACCAGAGCCCCGGTGCGCACGGCTCCGGCGGGGGAACGCAGCCGACGTCCTTCGCAGCGTCGGCAGCGTCGCCGTTCGGTCCCTCCCGGGGCGAACCGCCCATGGATCGACAGCCTCGCTCACAACCGGGGCCCGCCGTCGCCGCGCAGGACCCGTTCTCGATGGCCCAGGGGTCAGCTGCTGGCGCGGGTCAGGTCCAGCCGGTCGCGTCGGAGGACCCCGCCCAGGTGGGAGCCACGCATGTCACCCCCGACGAGAACGGCCTCTCGGTGGCGGTCGACCACCTCCGGGCGGCGGACCGCGAGCGCTGCGCGGTCCCGATCGGGGTCTGCGGAGCCCTGCTCGGAGAACAGGAGGTGGTCCTCGGCATGCTGGCCGGGCACCTCATGGGTCACGCGTCGGTGCTGATGGTCACCAACAACCGCGTGTTGGTCGCGAACTCCCGCCGCTGGAAGCCGCTGTTGGACCAGTACCTGCCTTCACGGGATCTCGTGGTTCACCTGCGCCACGACCGCGATGTCGCTTCGCTGACCCTGGTCCAGGGACAGCGGCTCACCACCCTCGACGGCATCTCGGATGTGGCGGGGGCGATGGAGCTCACGGAGCGGATCCGCGCCCTGGCCGCGGCTCAGTGATCGCGACTCGCTGACCGAGTCCCCCGGTCAGCGGTGCTCCCACGCCCGCTCGCCAAGACCACGGTGGGTGATCGTGGGACGCGGCCACGGCTTGCGGAGTTCTCCCCGGCGGCTGGTAGAGTCGTGCGCCTTGCGGACGTAGCTCAGTTGGTAGAGCGCA
>CAYVYG010000230.1:0-5886 GCA_964454385.1 uncultured Microthrixaceae bacterium | reverse complement strand
TGGACGAAGCCACGGGCGCGGTGGAGGCGCTCGGCGGGTTCTCCGCCAACGAGGACGTCGATCTCGGCGAGCGCCGCCAAGCCACGGTCACCTACCGGATCCCTGCGGACCGCTTCGACGAGGCCGTCGATGCGCTCGCCGGGGTCGGCGAGCTGCAGACCCAACGGGTCGACACCGAGGATGTGACCTCGCAGTACGCGGATCTCGAGGGACGGGTGACGACCCTGCGCACCAGCATCTCGCGGCTTCAGGGTTTCCTCGCTGAGGCGACCGACGTGAACCAGATCGCCGCACTCGAGGGTGAGCTGACCCGTCGTGAGGCCGAGCTCGAATCGACCGAGTCGCAACGACGTGCTCTCGCGGAGAGCATCGAGCTCTCGACGATCACGGTCTCGTTCACCGGCTCCGGGTCCGCGGCCCCGGTCGACGAGACCCGGAACCTGCCGACCTTCCTCGGTGGGCTGGAGACCGGTTGGGACATCTTCGTAGCGGTCGCGGCGTTCGCTGTCTCCGCGATCGGGTTCCTCGCTCCGTTCCTGGCGGTCGGCATCGTTGTGCTGCTGGTCCTGCGCTGGGTCCTGCGCCGTCGCCGGCCCACGGCGTCAACCGGTGCCTGATCCTTCGGGAGCGCCCGCGCCGTCGCACTGTGGCATGATCCCGGGTCATGGCTGGGAGCATGCATCGATCATCCGCGATCCGTCGCGCACCGGCGCGGGGTCTGCTCGCAGCAGCCCTCGTGGTGCTCGCCACGTCAACCCTCGCGTGCGCTCCGCCCTCGCAGCTTCCCGACGGGACCGTGGCGCAGCTCCCACCGGTGGGCATCAACGGCCTTGCAACAGCGGACGGCGGAGGCGGTGCCGAGCTCTGGGGGGCCGATCTGTTCGGAGGCCAACTGCTGCGCTTCGACGCGGACTCCGGGGTGATCGCCGAGCGGTACGGGCCCTTCGAGGATCTCTGCGGCACCGACGACCTCGTGGTGCTGCCAGAAGGCGACCTGGTTGCCACCTGTCCGCAGACGGGCGAGGTGATCCGGGTCAGCCGTGGGGGTGACGCAACGGTCATCGCCACCGTCGGCGACGGCGTCAACCCGATCGAACTCGACGCCTCCGGTGATGCGGTGCTGGTCGGCTTCGGCACCGAGGAGCACGACGAGCTGATCCGGGTGCCACTGGATGGCTCCCCGATCGAAGTGCTGGCCGACGGCCTGCCGGTGCTCAACGGCTTCTCGTTCGGTCCGGACGGACTTCTATACGTTCCAACGGGTGGGGCCGGCGGACTGCTCGGCACCGGCGGTCTCGGCAGGATCGACATCGCCACAGGGGACTTCGAGCAGCTCGAGTTGAGCTTCGTCGATCCCGCCAGGCGCGGCTTCTCGTTCGCGTGTGGGGTCGACGTGGCCGATGACGGCACCGTGTTCGTGGCCCAGTGCGTCGACGCGTCGCTCTGGGCGGTCGACCCCACGACCGGAACAGCCGCCCGGGTGGGTCGCTCACCGTTGCCACTCGCCGACAACGTCGCGGTGCTCGGGGACGGTCGGGTGTTGCTGTCGGGGTTCCTGGGACCGCAGGTCGCGGTGTTCACGCCGTTGCCCGACGGGTCGTGGCGATCCTCGGTGCTGCGAGTCGGGTCGTGAGTGGTAGGTGCGTCTGTCTCATCCGTGGTGCTGCGGCAACACGTTCACCTCACGAGGCGGTGATCCGCGGTTGTGAGCCGGCGCGCCGTGCCTCGTCCGACCAGCACCGAGGTGACCGTCACCGATCCGAGGATCAGGAACATGACCACGGTCTGGATCAGCACCGCGTCCAGCGGGTCGATCCCTGCGAGCAGCAGGCCCGTCATGGTCCCCGGCAGCGCTATCAGACCGACGATCTTCGTCTGTTCGATCTGCGGGGTGACCGCGGTGCGCATCGCCTCGGCGAGCTGTGGGCGAACCGCTTCGCGCACGGCCATACCGAGGGAGAGGCGTACCTCGATCAGGTCGCGGTGGGCGTCGATCTCGGCCAGGGTACGCCTCGCGGCCAACACGGTCGCACCGATGGCGTTGCCGAGGAGCATGCCGGCCACCGGAACCAGTGTGCGTGGTTCCAGCGCGAACACGCCCAACCCGTAAACGACCGCCAGGCTGACCGCCTCCGCGACGCCGAGCGCCACCAGCGCCGTGAGGAAGGTACCGCGTACCGTCGGAACACGTGAGGCCACGGTCGCCGCGCCGACCACGATCATCCCCGCCACTCAGAGCCACGACCAGACGATGCCCGCGTCGCCGGCGAGCACCAGGGTGAGGCCGCCGCCGATGACCAGCAGCTGCGCGAAGGCGCGCACCGCGGCCCAGATGATCGAGCGACCCAGACCCAGCCCCTCGGCGAGCGAGAGCGCAACTGCGGCGACGACCAGCACCAGCGAGGCTGCGACACCGAGGAACCCTACGTCGAGGTGTCTCAATGCCCACCATAGCGGTCGTTGTCGCCCTCGTTCCGGGGACCTGGAGCCGAGCCGTCGTGATCACCCGGATCCGCGGCGTTGATTCCGATACCGGCGGACAGGCGACCTTCGAGGAACGCCTCGACCTGGTCAGCGGGCTGTTCCAGGATCTCGTCCAGGTGGCCCTGCTGGACGACACGTCCTGCGACCATGACGATGAGGTTGTGTGCCAGCCGGTGCATCTGGGCCAGGTCGTGGGTGACCCACGCGCTCGGGGTGCCCTCACTTGCGAGACCGGTTGCGAGCTGTTCGATCGACGCGGCGGCCTCCGGATCGAGGGAGCTGGTCGGTTCGTCGAAGAGCACGTAGCGGGGCTTGATCATGAGCGCCCGCCCGAGTGCCATCCGCTGGATCTCACCGCCTGAGAGCTCGGCGGCGTGGCGGTCGGCGAGTCCCTCGAGACCCACGTGCCCGAGCATCGCCTCCACCGCTGCGTCACCGGCCGCGGGTGCGCCTGCGCGGAGGTTGTCCGCCACGGTCCCCGGTAGGGCGACCGGGCGTTGGAACACCATCGCGACCTCGCGACGCAGACTCAGAGGATCGATCTCCCCGATGGGCCGGTCCCCGTAGCGGATCGTTCCCGAGCTCGGGACCTCCAAGCGGTTGCACAACCGCAGCAGCGTCGACTTGCCCGGCCCGGATGGGCCGGCAACGACGGTGACCCCGTGATCCGGGAGCACCGCGTCGAGCGCTTCGACGCGGGTCGAACCGTCCGGATTCGCGACCGTCACGCCGCAGAACTCGAACAGCACGCCGTCCATCGGCACGACGTTACGGCTGTTGGGCCAACCTCGTCGCTGTGGCCGGATCGGTACTCGCCAGATCAGAACGCCGTGCGCCACCCATCGACCAGTGCGCGGCGAACACCGTCACCACCAACAACACGACCGCGCCCGCCTGGTGGGCGATGCCCAGCCCCACCGGCACCGCGTGCAACAGGGTGAGCACGCCGAGAACGAACTGCACCACCACCGCTACCTCGAGCGCCACCGCGTAGCGCTTCGCCCCGGCGCGGAACAGACTCGCTGTCACGACCAGCGCTACCACCGCCACGGCGACACCCACCCAACGGTGCATGAACTGCACCGCGACAGGGTTGTCGACGAGGTTCGACCAGATCGGCGTCAGGTCCCACAGGCCGTTGGGGAACCAGGTCCCCTGGATCATCGGCCAGGTGTTGAGGATACGTCCCGCGTCGAGCCCTGCTACGAAGGCACCGAGGATGATCTGCACCGACAACAGCGCCGCGAAGGGCCAGACCCAACGCGACGGACGCCCCTTCACCGGGGCGCGTCGATCCGCCAGCGCGCGCAGGTCGAGCGCGGTCCACAACAGCGCTACCAACAGGATCAGCGCGGTCGACAGGTGCAGTGCCAGGCGCTCGTGCGCCACGTCGGGACGATCGACCAGCCCGCTCGCGACCATCCACCACCCGATCGCACCCTGGAGCCCGACCAGCAGCACCAGTACCAACAGCCGCCGGCCGTAGCCGGTCGGTATCGCGCGACGCGCGAGGAACCACAGGAACGGCACCGCCAGGGCGAGACCCAACAGGCGACCGAGAAGCCGGTGCACGTACTCCCACCAGAAGATGCCCTTGAACTCGCCGAGATCCATCCCGGCGTTGACCTTCTGGTACTCCGGTGAATCACGGTAGGCGTCGAACTCGACCTGCCAGTCGGCCTCGCTGAGTGGTGGGACCACACCGCTGACGGGTTCCCAGCTCACGATCGACAAACCCGACTGGGTCAGGCGGGTCGCCCCGCCGACCACCACCATCACCACGACCAGCGCGGCGACCACGAACAGCCAGACGCCGAGCTGCGCGGGCCTGGAGCGATCCCCCTCGCGTGGACCCTCGGTGACCGCCTCGCGGGGATCGGCTGAGGTCGGCTGAGGAGCAGCGCTGTCCTCCCGGGACCCTCCGGCTGCTGCGGTGGGACCGTGGATCATCTCGTCGACCACGAGCCAGATCGTAGGCGCCCCGGCCCATCACCTCACAGGCGGCAACTTCCGTGGCCTTTTCAGTGCCTGGAACCCGGCGCGATGCCCGGGAGACCGACCACCAGACCGTTGGGGGAGGTTGCCGCCACCATGGGCGCGTGGCACAATCATGGCCATGACGACGACCGACTCGCTGAGGAATGTGAAGGACAGGTTCTCGGAGTTCATCGACCGCGTCAGTCGGCACCACGACAGGATCGTGGTCACCCGAAATGGGCAACCCAGCGCAGTGCTGATCAGCCCGGACGACCTGGAGAGCCTGGAGGAGACACTCGAGCTCCTGGGTGATCACGAAGCGATCAGAGAGCTCGTGGAAGCCGAGGCAGCGGTCGCCGCGGGTGACGTCGTACGAGGCGTCGACGCAGTACGAGCTCTGCGGTCCTCCGCGAGGTGACCGAATCCCCCTACGAGCTCGTGATCTCCGGACCAGCGGCACGAGCGATCAGCGAGACGTTGCCCGAGGCTGTGAGCGCTGCGGTCATCGAGTTCGTCACGACAGCGTTGATCGATGATCCACACCGGGTCGGTCGGGCGCTGCGCAACGAACTGGCCGGGATCCACAGCGCCCGCCGCGGTACCTACCGGGTTCTGTACCGCATCGACGAGACCGAACGAACAGTCACCGTCATGCGGGTCGATCACCGCCGTGACGTCTATCGGCGCTCGTAGTCGAGCACGCCCCGCTGTCGACACCGGGCTCGTTGACCACACGAGGAACCGGGTTTATGGTCCGGTCGGGAACTGAACGACCCAGGGGGCATCTTGGCTACTCGCACCTACGACGCCATCGTCATCGGCGCAGGACACAACGGGTTGTGCCTCGCCGCGTACCTCCAGCGCGCCGGGCTGTCGACTGCGATCATCGAGCGGCGCCACGAGGAGGGCGGCGGTGTCAACACCGAGGAACCCGTTCGGGCCGGGTTCCGCCACAACATGCACGCCCAGTACATGGAGTTCTTCGACATCATGCCGATGATCTCCGACTTCGGGTTGGCTGACCTGGGTTTGCGCACCGTCACCCCCGACGCGCAGGCGGGGATCACCTTCGCCGACGGGCGTCCCCCGGTCGTGTTGCACCGTCCCGGTCTGGCCGATCGGACCCACGCGAGCATCGCCCGCTACTCCGAAGCGGACGCGGACATGTTCGTGGAGCTCAAGGAGCGCGCGGCGAAGTTCGAGCAGCTGCTGGCGGTCGGGCTCTACAACCCCCCTTCGGCCGGCGCGGCCATGGGCGGGCCCGACGCCACAGCGATGATGATCGAGACCGCCTTCGGCGACCTCGGAGTCGACGGCCACTTCACACTCAAGTCACCCAAGATGGTCATCGACGAGCTGTTCGAGACCCCGGAGCTGCGGGCGCTCATGTACCGCGTGTCGGTCGAGTGGGGTCTACCCGTCGAC
>CAYVYG010000229.1:0-6019 GCA_964454385.1 uncultured Microthrixaceae bacterium | reverse complement strand
ACCCCCTGCTTGCAAAGCAGGTGCTCTAGCCAGCTGAGCTACAGCCCCGAGGCCTTCTGATCGTAGTGGGTTGGTTCGCCGGGTTTGCCACCGAGACGCCGGAGATATTCTCCTGGGGGTGCACATCATGACGAGGAAGAAGCTTGCGTCGATGCTGGGCGTGCTGGTTTTGCTCGGGGGCATCCTCGGCGCGTGCGACGTGGGCAAGCCACCCGAGCGCGTGGTCACCTACCGGATCGCCACGCGGGGAAACATCGTCGCGGACCTGGGTGAGTTCGCGCAGCACGTCGCTGCGACGCTGGGTGATCCCCGGGGCTGGTCCGCAGGCGGAGCGGTCGAGTTCCGTCAGGTCCCCGGCCCGGCGCAGTTCACCATCGTGCTCGCGCAGGCGTCCACTATGGCGTCGTTCGGTCCACCGTGCCATCCGGCGTGGTCGTGTCGCGCCGGGTCGAACGTGATCGTCAACCAGGACCGCTGGCTCGGCGCGACGCCGACGTGGCCATACGGTCTCGACTCCTATCGCCACTACGTGGTCAACCACGAGGTCGGCCACTGGATGGGTCTGAGCCACCGCAACTGCACCGGGGGGTTCTGGGATCGGGCCCCGGTGATGGCCCAGCAGTCCAAGGGTGGCCCGGCCAAGGGAGCGTGCCGCTTCAACGTGTGGCCCAATCCCGACGAGATCGCTGCGGCGGCGCGCAATCGCGGTGTCAAGCCGCGCTACAGCGGGTTCTTCAGCCCCGATGACCCCTTCGGCGCGCTCGATCGGGTCGATGTCACCCGCAACGACCAGGGCCAACCGACCTCACTTCGAACCATCGGCTGGACAGTCGACGGCGATACCCCGGATCCGCTCGCGGTGGTCGTCCTCGTCGACGGCAAGCCAGCCGACGTCGTGGTGGCCGATCAGCCGCGACCCGACATCGCGAAGGCGGTTCCCTACTCCGGCGTGAACCACGGTTATGACGCTACAGTGGCCGTCGATCCCTCCTCGCAGGTCGTGTGCGTGAGCGGTGCCGGCGTCGGGGCAGGCCTTCCCTACGTGCAACTCGGCTGCAAGGTGATCAAGTAGGTGAAGTAGCCGACCCGGGACCCCGGAGATGGAACCAGACCACGCTGAAGCTCTCGCAGCGCTGCGTGACGCCGGGGTGTGGCAACCCGGCTCCGGCGGGCCTTCGGGAAGCCCACAACGCCTCGAGCTCCTGTGCTACCTGCTCGAGCGCGGTGCCAGTCCCGACCAGATAACCTCAGCGCTCGGGCGTGGTGACATCCAGGGTCTCGGATTCGATCTGTTGATCGAGGTCGACGACCTCTCCCTTGACGAGCTGGCCGACGCGGTCGGGATCGATCCCGAGGAGCTCTGTCTGCTCTATCGCCATCTGGGTGTCGAGATCAGGGACCTCTCCGCCGCTCGCTTCGGAAGCGACGAGGTGGATTTCATCAGACGGCTGCGTCAGATCCTGGCGGTGTTCCCGCGCGAAGCCGGAGACGAGATCATGCAGACGATGGGTGCCGCGATGTCTGCCATGGCGGCGGCGTCGATCAGCGCGTTCGTGGGGTCGGTGGAACCCGGACTGGCCGATCAGGGAGACGAGCTCGCGTGGACGCGCATCATCACGGACGCCGGCGCCGGGGCGCTCGACCTGGTGTCGGACCTGCGGGGCATCTTCCGGCACCACCTGCGCATCGCCATCGACCGGCAACGGTCCTCCATGCGTGACGTGGAGTCGCGCCTTCTGTCCACGTTGGCGGTCGGCTTCGTGGACCTCGTCGGCTACACCTCAGCCACCGAGCAGATGCCGGCCGAGCAGTTGGTCGCCTACACCGGGCGCTTCCGCCACCGCGCACATGACGTCGTCACCTCCGAGGGGGGACGGGTGGTCAAGCACATCGGTGACGAGGTCATGTTCAGCGCGCTGGAACCATCGCTCGCCTGTCGGATCGGCCGGGCGCTGATCGAGGCGTTCAGCGAGTCCGAGTCGCTGCCTCGGGGCGCCATCGCCTACGGGCAACTCGTCGCGCGTCACGGCGACCTGTACGGACCGGTGGTCAACATGGCGAGTCGCCTCGCGGACATCGCGGTGCCCGGAGAGCTGCTGGCTCCCTCGTCGTTGTCGGACCATCTGCCGATGGAGGGTGTGACCCTCGCGCCGGCGGGACGCCGTCAGCTGAAGGGCTTCAGCAGCCCGGTCGAGGTGGTCTCGGTCGATTAGCTCGCCGGGTCACGAGAGCAGGCATCCTCGGTCCGCCCGCTCCGCGGCCGACTATCCGATGGTGGCCACCAGCAGAGCCTTGATGGTGTGCAGGCGGTTCTCCGCCTGGTCGAACACCACGCTGCGTGACGACTCGAAGACCTCGTGTGTCACCTCGAGACCGCCGGCCAGTCCTGTCGCCTGCGCGATCTGTGCTCCGACCACGGTCGCTTCGTCGTGGTAGGCGGGCAGGCAGTGCATGAGACGGGCATTCCGGCCTGCTCTCGACATCAACGAGTCATCGATCCGGTAGGGGCGCAGCTGCTCGACGCGAGCGGTCCAGACCTCGGCCGGCTCGCCCATCGAGACCCACACGTCGGTGTGCACGAAGTCCACGCCCTCGACCGCGGCCGTTGGATCGTCGGTGATCGTGATCGACGCGCCGGTGCGCTCGGCGATCGACCTGGCAGTGGCGAGCACGTCGTCGGGCAACCACAACGACCTCGGTCCGGCGAGTCTCAGGTCCGCTCCCAGCAGAGCGGCGGTCACTGCGTGCGAGCGCGCCATGTTGAAGCGCAGGTCCCCCAGGAACGCGTACGAGATCGCGCCGGCAGGCTTGCCGGTCAGCTCGCGCATCGTCTGGAAGTCGGCGAGCATCTGGGTGGGATGCCAGTCGTCGGTCAGCCCGTTGTAGACCGGCACACCGGCATGGTCGGCGAGTGCCTCGACGTCGTCCTGTCGACTGCCGCGGAACTCGATGGCGTCGAACATCCGACCCATCACCCGGGCAGTATCCGCGATCGATTCCTTGTGGCCGAGTTGCGAACCGGTCGGATCGAAGTTGGTGACCTGGGCGCCCTGGTCGTGGGCGGCGACCTCGAACGCCGCACGGGTGCGGGTGGAGGTCTTCTCGAACACCAGCGCGATGTTGCGTCCCACCAACCGTGTTTGCTCGGTGCCGGTGTGCTTGGCGGACTTGAGCTCATCCGCGAGGTCCAACAGAGCGGTCAGCTCACCCGCGGTGAGGTCGAGCTCCTTGGTGAAGCTGCGACCCCGGAGAGCGGCGGACGCCGGGTTCCCGGCACTGCGGGCGGGTTCACCGTTCATCGCAGAACCCTATTGCCCACCGCGACCCACCGCGAACTGACACCCACCAGCCCCGCCGGCGGCGCCGCTGGGGTGTCAGTTCTGCGGGTGTGGGGGTTCAGGACTCGGCGCGCAGCTCGCCCTCGGCGACGAGGCGCTCGAGGGTCAGCTCGGGCTGCTCGCGTTCGAGGCGCTCCAACCAGTAGACCGACTCGAACAGCGCCAGCAACACACCGTCGGAGCGCTCGAGCACGTCGACTCCCTGCATGGCTCGCAACGCTGCCCTGGAACCCTCGTCGGTGCGTCGGGCGACGCGGTAGCGGGTCATCGTCAGCTCGACCGGCGCGTTGAACTCTGTCTCCAGCCGGTGGGTGGCGACCTCGAACTGCAGCGCTCCCACGGCCGCGAGCACCGGCGCCTGGTCTCCGAAGTCGGGGTCCCGCAGCACCTGCACGACACCCTCCTCGTCGAGTTGGACGATGCCGCTGCGGAACTGCTTCGAGCGCGACACGTCGCGGACCCGAACAGTGGCGAAGTGCTCGGGTGCGAATGCCGGTATGGCGGGGAACTCGACGGGCTCCTCGATGTACAGCGAATCACCCACCCGGAGATCGGTCGCGTTCACCAGGCCGACGACATCGCCGGGGAAGGCCTCCTCGATCGTCTCGCGCTCCGCGCCGAAGACCGAATGGGCGTACTTGGTGGCGAAGGGCCTGCCGGTGCGGGCGTGGGTCACGACCATGCCCCGTTCGAAGCGTCCCGAGTTCACGCGCACGTACGCGATGCGATCGCGATGGGCCTTGTCCATGTTCGCCTGGACCTTGAACGCGAACCCTGAGAACGGCGAGTCCAGAGGGCGTCGATCGCCCTTGGCATCGGGGCGAGCGGCCGGTGGAGGTACCTCCTTGATCACCGCATCCAAGAGCAATCGGACACCGAAGTTCGTTATCGCGGACCCGAAGAACATCGGTGTCGACTCGCCGGCACGGAACATCTCTTCGTCGTGCTCGGCGCCCTCCAGCAGCTCGAGCTCCTCGGCTGCTGCGTGCCACGCCTCACCTTCCTGTTCGGCCGCACCAGCGGCATCGACGACCTCCTCGGGGGCCTCGGTGGCTCCCCGGGCGGTGCGGGTGAAGCGCACGAACTCGCCGCTGAGTCGGTCCACGACGCCGCGGAAGTCACCCGCGATGCCCACCGGCCACGTGACCGGTGTGCAGATGAGCGACAGGTGCGACTCGATGTCGTCGATCAACTCGAGGGGCGACAGCCCCGGACGGTCCCACTTGTTCACGAAGGTGATGATCGGCAGGCCACGATCCCTGCACACCTCGAACAGCTTCAGGGTCTGGGCCTCGATGCCCTTGGCGGCATCGAGCACCATGACAGCCGCGTCGCACGCGGTGAGCACCCGGTAGGTGTCCTCGGAGAAGTCACGGTGACCCGGAGTGTCCAGCAGGTTCACCACGCGGTCCCGGTAGGGAAACTGCAGGACCGTCGAGGTGATCGAGATCCCACGCTGTTGTTCGAGCTCCATCCAGTCCGATGTCGCTGATCGGCGCTCGGACTTCGCCTTGACCGAACCGGCCTCGCGCCCGAGGGCGCCTCCGTAGAGAAGGAGCTTCTCGGTGAGGGTCGTCTTGCCTGCGTCGGGATGCGAGATGATGCCGAAGGTCCGCCTGCGAGCGGCCTCTTGGGCCGCCTCGCGACCAGCATCGTGGTTCACTCAGCGCACCAGGCGGTCGACCGCACCCAGCAACGCGGCGGTCCGGGGATCCCCCGCCAGGCCGAAGTGCATCTTGTTCATCACGTAGCCGCCGGCGAGACGCCGCTCGGGGTCAGCGAAGCCCACCGACCCACCTGCTCCGTAGTGACCGAAGGAGCGGCCACCGACGAACGGCGACAGGTCGGAATGCGTCATGAACCCCAGCGCGAAGGGGATCGGTAGCACGAGCACCGAATCGGGTCCCTCGACCTGCACCTCGGTGGCGTTGCGAACCGTCTTCGCGTTCAGCGTGCGGAGCCCGTCCACCTCGCACACCGTCGACGCATAGAGCCGTGCGAGCGACACAGCGTTGGTTACTCCGTTGGCGGCGGGGATCTGGGCGGCGCGGACACGGGCCTTGTTCCAGATCGACTCGGCTGCGAATGCCCCGCCCGGGGCCGTCAGTGCCTTGGCGGCGAGGTTGTCGGGGCCCAGGAACATCTCGAGCATCTCGATGAGGTTCGATGGGGCATCCTCGGAGCCGGCGCCTTCCTCGGCTGTCATCATCGGCGGGCCTTCCTCGCCGGGGTCGGTGCCGCCCACCGGGATCAGGGGAGCGACGCGGGCCTGCTGGTCATCGGGGAGGCCGATCCAGAAGTCCAGTCCCAACGGGTCGGCGAACTCCTTGGCGAAGAAACCACCGAGATCCGTCCCGCTGACCCGCCTGACGACCTCGCCGACCAACCAACCGAAGGTGACCGCGTGGTACCCGTGGGCCGTGCCCGGCTCCCATGCGGGCGTGCTCGCTGCGAGCGCCGAGGTGACCACGTCCCAGTCGAGAGCCTCCTCGAGGGTCATCGCGTCGTCGGTGTCGATGAGGCCCACCCGATGGCTCAACAACCACGCGACCGGCACCTCGGCCTTGCCGTTGGCCGCGAACTCGGGCCAGTACTGCGACACAGGCGCGTGGAGGTCCAGCTCATCTCGTTCGACGAGCAGGTGAGCGCACATGGCGGTGGCGCCCTTGGTGGTAGAGAAC
>CAYVYG010000228.1:0-6054 GCA_964454385.1 uncultured Microthrixaceae bacterium | reverse complement strand
GGATCGTGTTGGCGCCGGCGATGTGCGTGGTGACCATCGTGGTGCTCATCTTCTCGCCGCTGTTGTTGCTGGGCGCGGCGTTCTGTGTGAGGTGGTTGCCCGGTCGTTGGAGAGGGTTGCGGCTGTTGTGGTTCGGGCTGGTGTACCTGGTGCGCGAGACGGTGGGCCTGTGCGCACTGGGTGTGCTGTGGCTGGCATCGGGGTTCGGGCGCAACCTGCGAACCGACCGCTTCGAGCGGGCGCACGTTGCCCTCGTCGGATGGTTCGTCGGCGGCCTGATCGGATCGGCCTGGCGCGTGATGGACCTGCGGGTCGTCACCGAGAACCCTCCGCTGGAGCCAAACGCAACGGGTCGAGGGGTGCTCGTGTTCAGCCGTCACGCCGGCGCGGGGGACTCGTTCGTGCTCGTCGACGCACTGGTGAACAGCTACCGGCGTCGACCCCGGATCGTGCTCAAGGAGGAGCTCCGCTGGGATCCCTGCATCGACGTGACCCTCGGTCGGATTCCTTCGCAGTTCATCGACACCTCCGCGAGAGGGCGCTCCCGCTCACGGGGGTCGGCGTCGCGGGGACCAGGTTCAGGGGGATCCGCCACGAGTGCTTCTGACGTGGTGGGTTCGATCGCTGACCTGGCGTGCGACCTGGGGCCAGATGACGCACTGATCCTGTTCCCCGAGGGTGGCAACTTCACACGGCGGCGCAGGATGCGCGCGATCAATCGGCTCCGCTCCGAGGGGCTCGATCACCTGGTCGGCAAGGCCGAGGAGCTGACACAGGTGCTGCCCCCGCGTCCCCACGGAGCGTTCGCCGCCATCGACGCGGCCCCCGACGCCGACGTGTGGTTCGTCGCGCACACCGGCCTCGAGCAGCTGAGCTCGTTTCGTCAGGTCTACAACGGGCTCCCGATGCGCTCCGAGGTGCGCATGACGTGGTGGTCGGTGCCCGCGGAGCTGGTGCCCGAGGGCTACGAGCAACGGGTCGACTGGTTGTACGCCTGGTGGGAGCACCTCGACACCTGGATCGAGGGCCACCGCCCGGCCGACACGCCGGCCGGGCCGATCCAGGCTGTACCGTGAGCCCGTGGTCGACGAGGGGCTCAGCGCACAGGTGTCCCGCGTGAGCGGAGCGGCGGTCGCTCCGGTCGATCCCCGGGAGGGGCTGAGCACCAGGGAGGTCGCCACCCGGGTCACCTCGGGGAAGGTGAACCACGTCCCTTCGGCACCTACCCGCACCGTCGGGGAGATCCTCCGCGCGAACGTGCTGACGCCGGTCAACGCGGTGATCGGTGTGTTGTTGGTTGCGATCCTCGTCGCCAGGGGCGGACCGAGCGCGGACATGCTCTTCGGTGGCGTCATCATCGCGAACTCCGTCATCGGCACCGTGCAGGAACTGCGGGCCCGGGCGGCTCTCGATCGATTGGCGGTGTTGCAGCAGCCGGTGGCGGTGGTAGTACGCGACGGTTTGGAACAGGAGCTCGACGTGGAGTCCGTCGTCGCCGATGAGGTCCTGGTGCTGCGCTCCGGCTCACAGGTCGTCGTGGACGGCGAGGTACTCGTAGCCACCGAGCTGACCCTCGACGAGTCGCTGCTGACCGGAGAGTCGGAGCCGGTGTTGAAGCAACCCGGCGACGAGGTGCTCTCGGGCAGCTTCGTGGTGTCGGGCGGTGGTCGCTACGTCGCGACGCGGATAGGAGCGGACTCCTACGCCGCGACCCTCTCGGACGAAGCCCGTCGCTTCACCCTGGTCGACTCGGAGTTGCGGACGGGCGTCAACACGGTGCTCAAGGCCTTGATGCTGTTGATACCACCGGTCGCCGCACTGCTGTTGTGGCGGTTGTTGGAGGCGTCGGAGACCCCCCAGGAGGCGCTCGCGGGAGTGGTCGCCGCATGCGTGGCGATGGTGCCCGACGGACTGGTGCTGCTGACGAGCATGGCCTTCATGGCCGGCGTCATCAAGCTGGCGCGCAAGGACGCGCTGTTGCGGGAGCTGGCCTCGGTGGAGCTCCTGGCGCGGGTCGACGTCCTGTGCCTGGACAAGACCGGCACGATCACCACCGGAGATATCCACATGGTGGCCCTCGAACCACTCGGCGGACATGATCCCGCCGAGGTCGAAGGCGCCCTCGGTGCCCTGTTCGCTGCCACCGAGGACCCCAACCCGACCCTCACCGCGATCGGGGACCGTTGCAGCGAACCTGCGGGTTGGACGGCCATCGAGATGATCCCGTTCTCATCCGCGCGCAAGTGGTCTGCCGGGAGCTTCGAGTCGCCGGTGGGTGTCCGTGCGGTGTTCCTCGGCGCACCCGAGTACCTCGCTGCGGATGACCCGCAGGTCACCGAAGAGGTGCAGCGGCACGCGGAAGCCGGTCGCCGCGTGGTGCTGGTCGCGTTCGCCACCACCCTGTGCGGTGATCAGCTCCCGGTCGAGTTGACGCCCGCCGGCGTGGTCGTGCTCGAAGACGAGATACGCGAGGACGCGGCGGAGATCCTCGAGTACTTCGTGGCCCAGGGGGTCCGCCTGAAGGTCATATCGGGTGACCATCCCGACACGGTGGCATCGGTCGCTCGGCGTGCGGGGGTGCCCGGCGCGACCCACGGCGTGGATGCGCGGACGCTTCCCGAGGACCCGGGGTTGCTGGGCGAGGCCCTGGAGGACATCGTCGTCATGGGCCGGGTCACACCCCGAGAGAAGCAGGCGATGGTGACTGCGCAGCAGTCGCGTGGCCATGTGGTGGCGATGACCGGTGACGGGGTGAACGATGTGCTGGCCCTGAAGTACTCCGACATGGGGATAGCCATGGGGGCAGGTTCCGCGGCCACCCGCGCGGTCGCCCAACTGGTCCTGCTCGACAACAGGTTCTCGGTGCTGCCGGTGGCCCTCGCCGAGGGGAGGCGGGTCATCAACAGCGTCGAGCGCGCTGCCAACCTGTTCGTGTACGGCACCGTCTATTCGGTTCTCATCTCGCTGGTCATCGCCGCAGTCGGGACCGACTTCCCGTTCCTGCCGAGGCACCTGACCCTCGTGCGGACCCTGAGTGTGGGCGTGCCGGGGTTCTTCTTGGCTCTCGCCCCCGATCCGCGCCGCGCCCGTCCCGGGTTCCTCCCGCGGGTGATCAGGTTCTCGTTGCCCGCGGGTGCGATCGCCGCGGCCGCGGCGCTGCTCGTGTACCTCGTCGGGCGGGCCGACGACGCGACGACCCTGGTCGAGGCCCGCAGTGCCGCGACGATCACGCTGTTGGGTGTCGGCCTGGCGATCCTGTTGCGCCTCACCCGGTCGCTTCCTCCGTGGCGGTGGGTCCTTGTCGCTGCGATGGCGGTGTCGGTGCTGGCGGTCATGGTCGTACCTCCGCTCGCGGAGGTGTTCGAGTTGCAGCTACCGGCGCGCTCCACATGGTTCGCGATAGCGGCCGTGGTCGCCGCCGCGGCGTTCGCTCTGCGGTTCGTGAGGGTGACCGCCGACGGCGGAGAGGTGCCACCGCCGATGTGAGGCCCGGGGACCACGCAGGCGATGGTTCGACTACGGTCGGCCGGGGTACAACCACCGATGGCCGGATCGTCCGGTCGGTCTCCGACAGAAAGGACCCGTAGATGGCTGCTTTCGAACTGCCACCCCTTCCCTACGCCAAGGACGCGCTGGCGCCTCACATCTCGGCAGAGACACTCGAGTACCACCACGGCAAGCACCATCAGAAGTACGTCGACACGCTGAACGAGATGACCGACGACAACGCGGACGGCAAGTCGATCGAGGACGTGATCATGTCCTCGGAGGGGAAGCTGTTCAACCAGGCCGGCCAGGTCTGGAACCACACCTTCTACTGGAGCTCCATGAGCCCCGGTGGCGGCGGTGAGCCGTCGGGAGCTGTGGCCGATGCGATCAACTCCGCGTTCGGATCCCTCGACGGGTTCAAGGAGGCCTTCACCCAGGCCGCTGCGACGCAGTTCGGTTCGGGCTGGGCTTGGCTCGTCGATTCCGGATCCGGCCTGGAGGTCATGCAGACCCCGAACGCCGATCTCCCGATGAAGCACGGCGCCAAGGCGCTGTTGACCATCGACGTGTGGGAGCACGCCTACTACATCGATTACCGCAACGCGCGGCCGAACTACATCTCCACCTTCTTGGACTCACTGGTCAACTGGGACTTCGTGGGCCAGAACATGCGCTGAGGGCCCTCTGCCATCGATTGCCACTGATGCGCTGACCCTGCCCCGGCGAACTGCGCGTGCTCACGCCCGGAATCCGGGCGTCACACAAATCAGTTCGCCGGGGATGGGGCTCAGCCGGCGCGGGCGAGGTGCTCGGTGACCCGGCCGAGGTGCCGGTACAGCTCGTCGAAGGTCTCCACGGCGTCCCTTGCCCGGTAGCCGAGGTCGTGAAGCGGTGCGCGCAGGCCGACAGCTTCGTTCAGCACCGTGCGTTGCGGGACGAACGGTCGCCAGACCGCTCTTGCACCCATGTGACGCGTCAGCTCGTTCGCCTGGTGATCCGCCTCGGTCGAGCTGGCGGGCGCACGGTTGACCACCACCCCGAAGAGATCGAGCTTCGGGTTCAGGCGCTCGCCGATCTCCTCGATCGTGTCCATGACGGCGTCCGCGCCACGGACCGACAGCGCGGAGAGCTCCACCACCAACAGGAGCCCGTCGGCCGCGGTGAGCGCGGATCGGGTGGTCGGGCCCAGAGACGGCGCGCAGTCGATGAGCACATGGCGGTAGTCACCGACGAGGCCCCGCAGGGCTCGCCTGAGGCGCAGTGCGGTGTCGTCGCTTCGCTCGTCCGCCTCGCGGTCGATGAGCGATCCGCTCGAAGGCAGCACGTCGACGCCCTCACCCCAACCGGAGGTGACCGTCGCCGCCCGGGCCACGTCAGCGCTGCCGGTCCGGAGCGCGTCACCCACCGCCAGATGGTCGTCATCGGCCTCCACGCCCATCGCCCAGCCGGCGCTGCCCTGGGGATCCAGGTCCACCAGCAGCACGGGGTCGCCGGCCCGTTGCGCCGCCGCTGCCAATCCGAGCGCAACGGTCGTCTTGCCCACCCCACCCTTCTGGTTGAGCACTGCGGTGACCGATCCCATCGGCTCATCCTCGCGCACGCGATGGTGCCCACACCCAGCGCAGTCCGGTTTCTGTGCGCGGAGGTGGCACAGTTGGGCCATGCGACCGGCATCCCACGACCCAGAACCCGTCGGCGCACCCGCAGGAACCGCATACCTGGTGAGACCTGACAGCGGACCCGGCCCGGGTGTGCTGGTGTTGCACTCGTGGTGGGGGCTCAACCACGCCACCAGGGCTATCACCGAGACGCTGGCCGACGCCGGGTACACCGCGATGGCACCGGACCTCTTCGGCGGTAGCGGTCTGACGGATCCGGCCGACCCTGTCGAAGCAGCCGCGCGCCTCGCCGAGGCGGACGTCGATTCGACAGCCGGGTTGATCCTCTCCAGCATCGTGGCGTTGCGTGCACACAGCGCTGACCCCGGGTCTCCGGTGGGCCTGGTCGGATTCCCGATGGGGGCCTCGTGGGCGCTGTGGGCGGCCGCGCGCCAACCCGACTCGGTTGCCGCGGCGGTCGCGTACTACGGCCACCAGGACATGGACTTCCAGGGTCTCACCGCGCCGGTCCTGTGCCACCTCGCCGAGCTCGATCCGTTCGTGAGCGCGGACCAGGCAGCGGAGATGCAGGCGCACATCCGTCTGGTGGGCGGATCCGTGGAGGTCTTCACGCACCCCGGGACCAGGCACTTCTTCGCCGAGGACGGCGTTGCGGTGGTGGATGCCGAAGGCAACGTGGGTTCACGCGGTCTGGTCGAGGACGCAGCGGCGGTCACCGCGTGGCGCCGGACGGTGCAGTTCCTCGATGAGCACCTCGGCTGATACCCCTGGATGGGAGGAGACATGAGCGGACCTGGGCGTCACCGGATGCTCCTGGGTTTCCCCGGCTTCGGGGGTTTACGAGCGGCTCGCGCTCAGAAGAGCCGGTCGGTGTAGGTGTCCGTACCCGGGGTCGTGGGGATGAACGGAGCTGCGAGCCGTACCGTAGCGAGGCCCGAGGAGTCGA
>CAYVYG010000227.1:0-6102 GCA_964454385.1 uncultured Microthrixaceae bacterium | reverse complement strand
GGTTTTCGTGTCCGGTTGGGGGGTCCAGATCCAATGTCGTGCATTGCCCGGGTCTTCGCGGCAGGTCCAGCCTTTGCGGTGGGTGACTCCGTGGTGGTGGTGGCAGCAGCCGAGGAACATCACTCCGGTGGGTATGTGTCTGTCACTTTGGTCACGGATCCGGATCCGTGGTGGCGGTCCACTGCGATCGCAAGGATCATCGCGGTGATCGCTGCTGTCACCGGGATCACCGGCGTGCATGTCGGAGTCACCATCATGGGCGTGGCCAGTGGGGCTGTCACCTGACCCGTTGGCGGCGCTGGTGCCGACGGGGTAGGGGTCTTCTTCGTGATGATGGTTGCTTCGATGCGGGCCGGCGTGGTCGAGTGCACGTCTCGGCTGAGAGCGAGTCTGACTGCGTGGGTAAGTGCTTCAGCGAGGAGTTGCGCACGGTTGGGTATCTCGGTGTCGGGGTTTGCTTCGCGGTCTTTGCGGTAGCGGTGGAACAGTTGGTCTGCGAGGGTTTCGAGTCCCTGGGTGACCGTTACGGCGTCGGTGCCCGTCAGCATCCCGGTGATGTCACTGCTCACCCGATCGGCGCAACCGCGTCGGTTCGGTACGATCGACCGATGACCACGACCCCGATACCGGAGCTGGCGGCTCGCGCCAAGGCGGCCTCACGATCGCTGGCAACCGCCTCGACCACCCAGAAGAACGAGGCGCTGCGAACCGCCGCAGGTCTGCTCGAGAAGCGCTCCGGGGACCTTGTGGTGGCCAACCGCGTCGATGTGGATTCCGCCGAGGCGAACGGGATCGCGCCGGGTCTGGTCGACCGGCTGCGCCTCACCGACCAGCGCGTCTCGGCCATGGCCGACGGGTTGCGACAGGTGGCGGCGCTGGCGGACCCCATCGGCGAGGTCCTCGACGGCTGGGTGCGTCCGAACGGGCTGCGGATCTCGCGGGTCCGGGTGCCTCTCGGCGTGGTGGCGATCATCTACGAGAGCAGACCGAACGTCACCTCCGATGCGGCGGGATTGTGCCTGAAGTCGGGAAACGCGGCGTTCCTGCGTGGTTCGGGCAGTGCCATCAACTCCAACCTCGCGATCGGGGAGGTCCTGCGCGAGGCGGTCACCAAAGCCGACCTCCCCGCCGACGCGGTGGTCGTGGTCGACGACACCTCGCACGAGGCGGCGACCGAGTTCATGCAGCAGCGGGACTTCATCGACGTGCTGATCCCGAGGGGAGGTCCGGGGCTCATCGCCTCGATCCTCGACAACGCGACCGTTCCGTACGTGATCGACGGTGACGGCAACTGCCACGTCTACGTCGACGCAGCGGCGGACCTCGAAATGGCGCGCTCGATCGTGACGAACGCCAAGACCCAGCGGCCATCGGTGTGCAACGCAGCGGAGTCGCTCGTGGTTCACGCGTCGGTGGCCGGCGACGTGCTCCCCGCTCTCGCCGAGGCGATGCCCGAGGTCGTTCTCGTCGGCGACGCCCGCGCGCGCTCCCTCGTGCCCGGGATGCAGGCGGCGCGGGACTCCGACTACTCGACCGAGTATCTCGACATGAAGATGTCGGTCAAGGTCGTCGACGACCTCGACGAGGCGATCGAGCACGTCAACGCCACCTCGTCGGGACACTCCGAGGCGATCATCACCACCGACCCGGCGGCCGCGGAGCGCTTCAAGCGCGAGGTCGACGCCGCCGCGGTGCTCGTCAACGCGTCCACCCGGTTCGTGGACGGTGAGGAGTTCGGCTTCGGTGCCGAGATCGGGATCTCCACCCAGAAGCTCCACGCCCGGGGCCCGATGGGTCTGCGCGAGCTGACCACCGTCAAGTACGTCGTCGAGGGGGATGGCCAGATCAGGAGCTGAGGGGCAGCACTGCTGAACAGCCGGCACTGCTGAGCGGGCAACGGGACCAGACCCTCGATGCGGCTGGGTAGCCTCGCCCCCATGAGCCGGCGCCAGGCAGACCCCACCCAGACAGATCCGACCCGCGACCCCGAGCAACCGCCGACGATGGCGGATACCGACCCGACACGTGCTAAGGAGCCGTTCCGCGCTGGTTCTCCGAACGTGCTCGTGATCGTGCTCGACGACCTCGGCTTCGCCCATCTGGGTTGCTACGGCTCCGACCTCGACACCCCCAACCTCGACCGGCTGGCACAGCGCGGTGTGCGGATGACCAACTTCCACACCACCGCGATGTGCTCACCCACGCGGGCGTGCCTGCTCACCGGCCGGAACTCCCATCGCGTCGGTATGGGCATGCTGCCCGACCTTCCGACCAACTTCAGTGCCTACACCGGCGAGTTCCCCACCGATGCCGCGACGATGGCCCACATCCTCGGTGAGGCCGGCTACGCGACCCGCTGTGTGGGCAAGTGGCACCTGGTGCCCCGTGATCAGCGCGACACCGGACCGCACCGCATGTGGCCGCTCGGGCAGGGCTTCGAGAACTACTACGGGTTCCTCAACGGCGAGACCAACCAGTGGACCCCGAACCTGGTGCGCGACAACACCCACGTGGAACCACCGGCCGATCCCGAGGACGGCTACCACCTGGACGTGGATCTCGCGGACAACGCGATCGAGTTCCACCGTGAGCTGCGCCTGAGCCACCCTGACCGTCCGTGGTTCATGTGGTACGCGACCGCGGCGCCCCATGCCCCGCACCAGGCACCCCCGGAGTGGATCAACAGATACGAAGGGCGCTTCGATGCCGGTTGGGATGTCTGGCGCGCCGAGGTGCTGGAGCGCCAGATCGCCCTCGGGCTGTTGCCGGAGGGCACCGAGCTGTCAGCGCGTCCCGAGTGGGTCGCGCAGTGGGATTCACTCGATGAGGAGCGCAGGCGTCTCTATGCCCGCATGATGGAGGTCTTCGCAGGCTTCGTGAGCCACGCGGATGCCCAGATCGGTCGTGTGCTCGACCACCTGGAGGCCGCAGGCGAGCTCGATGACACCGTGATCGTGCTGGTCTCGGACAACGGAGCCTCCGCCGAAGGTGGCCCGCACGGCACCCACAACCAACTCGGTCACTACATCTCCGATGACGAGGACGACCTGGCCGAGGAGCTCGCACGTATCGATGATCTCGGCGGTTTCCGCAGCTCGGGGCACTATCCGTGGGGTTGGGCGCTCGCGGGCAACGCGCCGTTCCGGCGCTGGAAGCGTTACACCTTCGAGGGCGGTGTGCGCGACCCCTTCATCATCTGCGGACCGGGTGTGGACGCCGCCGGCGAGGTGCGCCACCAGTACGCGCATGTCGTCGACGTGCTGCCCACCGTGTTGGACCTCGTGGGCCTGGAGCTGCCCGAGGAGGTCGCGGGGCGTGAGCAGATGAGCTTCGACGGCGAGAGCTTCGTGGGCGCGCTGGCGGACGCCGAGGCAGCCGGTAGGGCGAAGCAGTACTACGAGCTCTGGGGGAGCCGCGCGATCTACCGCGACGGTTGGAAGGCGGTCACCGACCACGTCAACCAGCTCACTGCCAACGAGCGCAACCTGCTCGCGGGCAGCCACGACTTCGCAACTGACCGCTGGGCGCTCTTCGACACAATGGCCGACCCGACCGAGACCAACGACCTGGCTCTCGAACGCCCGGAACTGCTCGCCGAGCTCATCGGGGAGTGGTGGAGTGAAGCCGAGCGCAACGGGGTGTTCCCCCTTGACGACGGCGCCGCCACGCGCATCGCCCACATGAAGGTGCCCTGGACGGCTTGGCGCAGTGACTTCACCTTCTCGCCGGGGGACAAGGTCCACGAGGTGAGCGGGCCCAACCTCTCGGGTGGGTTCCGGATGGTCGCTGCGTTCGATGGGCCCCTCGGTCCGGACAACTCCGGTGTGCTAGCCGAGCAGGGTGACTGGAACGCCGGCTGGGCGATGTACCTGGCCGAGGGCGAGCTCCGCTGGGTGATGGCCGGCTTCGGAGGTGTGACAGGGGTGTCCGGCGCGATCTCCGAGGGAGCGCGCATCCTGACCGTGCACGGCGAACCGGTCACCGCCCCGGGCGCGTCGTCTCCCGGTGATCTGACCCTGGTACTCGGTGCCGACGGGGTAGAGCTGGCCCGGGAGAACCTCGGTCGTCCCATCCCGCTCGCATGGTCACCGGATGGTGCATTCTTGACCGTCGGCTACGCGAGGCCGTTCCCCGTGGACGAGCGCATGGACATCGACGACGACGCTCCGGAGTCGTTCCTCGGGTTGTCGGTGACCACCGGCGCTCCACCGCCGCTCGACATGGAAGCAGAGCTCGACCGAGTGATGCGCCACCAGTGACCCCCTCTGTCGCCGTTCTGTGTTGCGTGCGTCGCACATAGTGCGACGCACGCAACACAGAACGGGTTGACCGTTCGGTCAAGTGCCCCGGGCGTAGCTAACCTCGAACCATGGCCAACCCGCGGTTCTCTTCTGTCGACAGCGTTCGTGAGCAGCTCCGGGAGGTCGACTACCTCTCCGATGAAGGGATCGCCGGGATCATCTACCTGGCTGACCGCCTGGCCAAGCCCGTGCTCGTCGAAGGCCCGGCGGGCACGGGCAAGACCCAGCTCGCCAAGTCGACCGCGGAGGCGCTCGGAGCCCGGCTCATCAGGCTCCAGTGCTACGAGGGCCTGGACGAGTCCAAGGCGCTCTACGAGTGGAACTACAAGAAGCAGCTCCTGCGGATCCAGGCCACCAGGTCCGACGACGACACCGGTTGGACCGACATCTCCGAGGACATCTTCTCCGACGAGTTCCTGCTCACCAGGCCGCTGCTGGAGGCGATCACCGCCAAGGACCCGGTCGTGCTGCTGATCGACGAGGTCGACCGGGTCGAGGTGGAGACCGAGGCGCTGCTGTTGGAGATCCTCTCGGACTACCAGGTCTCGATCCCCGAGCTCGGCACGATAAGCGCCGAGCAGATCCCGTTGGTGTTCCTCACCTCCAACAACACCCGCGAGCTCTCCGAGGCTCTCAAGCGTCGTTGCCTGTACCTGCACGTCGACTACCCGGACCTCGACCGCGAGAAGGAGATCGTGCTCACCAAGGTCCCCGGGATCTCCGAGTCGCTCGCGGACCAGGTCGCGCGGATCGTGCGATCGGTGCGCCAGCTGGAGCTGAAGAAGGCGCCGTCGGTGTCGGAGACGCTCGACTGGGCGAACACGCTGATGCTGCTCGGCGTGGAGAACGTCGACGCCGAGACCGCGTCGGGCACCGTGAACATCCTGCTCAAGTACCAGAGCGACATCGCCAAGGCGCGCAAGGAGTTCTCCTCGGACACCCAGGCCTTCGAGGGAGCGCCGGTGTGAGCTCCGGCGACGCTGCCTCCGAGGTGTCGACCGCAGAGGTGGCGGACCGGACTGCGGAGCGTGCAGCGGGCTCGGCGCTGCTCGAGTTGCTGAGCGGGTTCATCGTGGAGCTGCGCGAGGCGGGCCTGCCGGTGAGCCTCACCGAGAACCTCGACGCGATGGCGGCGGTCCAGGAGATCCCCCTCGAGGACCGCAGTGCGTTCAAGTACGCGCTGGCAGCGACGCTGGTCAAGAACCACGCCCACTGGCGAGCCTTCGAGACCGTGTTCGAGGTGTACTTCTCCCAGCGCGGCAGCCAGTACGCGCTCGGCGACGAGGAGTCCGAGCGCTCGCCGTTCGACGACCTCGACGAGATGGACGCCTCCGGTGAGGGTGAGGGGAGCGGCCAGGGCCAGGGTCAGGGGGGAGCAGGCGACAACCTGACCCCCGAGGAGCTCGCCCAGATGCTCTACCAGTCGCTGCTGCGGGCCGACGAGGCCATGATGCGCGCCGCTGCGCGCCAGTCGGTCAAGCGCTACGCCGGCATGGAACCCGGTCGTCCTGTCGGGGGCACCTACTACCTGTACCGGACACTGCGGAACCTCGATCTCGACGGGATGCTCGACCAGCTCATGGCGGCGGCTCGCGAGCAATCGCCCGACGAGCTCACCCAGCTCGAGGAACGTCTCGAACACGACGAGTACGAGAGTCGCATAGAGCAGTTCAAACAGGAGGTCGAAGCAGAGATCCGCAGACGCCTGGTTGCTGACCGGGGCGTCGAGGCGATGGCCAAGACGCTGCGCAAGCCGCTGCCCGAGGACATCGACTTCATGCACGCGAGCCGCGAGGAGATG
>CAYVYG010000226.1:0-6112 GCA_964454385.1 uncultured Microthrixaceae bacterium | reverse complement strand
GAGACGGGTCACGTCGCCGCGCACCAGGTGCTTCACGACGTTCTGCACCACCCGCGTGCCGTACGCGGCCGGGTTGTCGAGCTCGAACCGGGTTGACGAACGTCCACGCTGGATCACATTGATCGCCGCGTCGGCAAGCACGTCGTCGACCAAGCTCTCGCTGCCTGCAAAGCCCGCTATCGCAAGACGCTTCCGGGCCAGGGTCGCCGCATCGGGCGAACGGAGCCACTCGAGCACCTCTTCGGCGCTGCGTTCGCTGCGCTCGACGGTCGAAGCGATTCCGACCCTGCCCTTCTCCATGACCGAAGTGTCCCACGGAGCTGTGACATCTCGAAGCTCCCGTAGACCTGCTGCGATCGCGTACGGCGTGGAGCCCGCCCGCTACGAACACCCCGCTGTTGCCGGGTGAGGATCAAGCTCGACGGGGATCTCCACACCTCCCTCGCAACGATCGCGGCGGCTCACGGCAACGATCTCGACACCGTTGCCGACGAGCACCTCCTCGGCGCAGACAGCCCGTCGGTCCGTGGACCTGCGCGGCGCGATCCTCACCGAGTGTGGCGCTGACGCGCCCGTGGACGCGTGAACACCACGTTGAGCGCTATTCTCCGGCTCTCACTCGACTGTCGCACCCTTCTGTCAGACTGGTCGCGCGTAGCGCGACCAGCCAGCAACGGTGCTCCTAGATCGTGGAACGGGCTGCCATCGGGCAGCGCGCACAGGCCATCGGGACAGGAGAGCGCGAACCACCGCCGAACGATCATCCACGGTCCGATCACGATCACCGTGTCTTGGAAGGGAAGTTCACCCAGGAATCCCACCGAGCGCGCGAACGACGCTTCCACGGACGCGTCGTTGCCACCCTCGGTGATGGATCCGATCCGCGGTCAAGCGCCCGGGCGAGTGGGCAAGCGCGGTCGAGAGCTTGAACGAGTCCGATCAACGCTGCGCTGTGCAGCAGAGCCTGTAGGTAGTCGCCCCGCCTGAGCACCACCGATGCTGCATCCTCGATGTCGCACCGATCGCACAGGCAGGTCTGAGATCGCGCTAGCTAGTCGCCTCGGACGAGCCGACGGATCGGCTCGATGTCGCAGTTCACCCCGACCACCTTGTCGCGGCTGCGCTCGCCGCTGAGCAGCTCGACGGAGCTACGGCTCACCCCCAGGGTCCGAGCGAGGAACCGGATCAGCTCCGGGTTCGCCTTGCCCTCGTTGGCCGGTGCTGCGACCCGCACCTTCAGTGCTCCAGCGTGCTCGCCGACGATCTGGCAACGCCCAGCCGATGGTTGGACCCGGATCCGCAGGACCCAACCCCGATCGGTCTGCTTTGCCCACGGAGTCCCGCTCACCCACCCAGCCTCGCGCTCAGGGAGACGACCGTCAGTTGCGCGTCACACGCCACTGCGAGAATGGTCTCTGTCGCGCTTCCCCGAGCCAACGATCAGCCCGGGAGGGGTACCATGTCGATGACCAACGCCGAACGCCACGACCTTCACAAGGGACTCGAGGAGTTCCTGGGGGAGAAGCGGGCCAACATCCTCATGGAGCACATACCACCGGTCGGCTGGGCCGATCTCGCAACGAAACGGGACCTCGACAACCTCGAGGAACGCCTGCGCGGCGAGTTCCGCCATGAGATCGGCGAGCTTCGCCACGAGGTCGGCACCCTGCTGACGGACCAGCGGTACGATATGAGGCAGTTGCGCTCCGAGCTCCAACTCCAGATCGCCGGCCTTCGATCCGAACTCCACCACGGAACGACCGAGACGCGCTCCGAGCTCCAACTCGAGATCGCCGGCCTTCGATCCGAACTCCACCACGGAACGACCGAGACACGCTCCGAGCTCCAACTCCAGATCAGCGACCTCCGCGCGAGCCTTGCCGGTCAACAGCTGCGCCACACCATCGCACTCGTGGGGATCCTCGGAACCCTCATGGCGGTCCTCAACGCGTTCAACTGAGTGCGCCGCGTTCGTTCCCCACAGCGTGTCGCCGCTGTGGGAGCTCAACCGCGTGGGTACCTGCCGGCCTCTGGAACCGGACGGGTGACCTAGTACCATCGACCACGATGCAGCAATCCGGCGGGGATCCCGCCTTCATCGCGCGTCGGTCCCGCCCTCGTAGCTCAGGGGATAGAGCGTCGGTTTCCTAAACCGTGCGTCGCAGGTTCGAATCCTGCCGAGGGCGCCAGCAATGCCATCGCCGGAAGGGAAGCCTGCAAGTGCGCGCGCCGGACCTGCTGTTCCGCGACGACGAGAGCCGTCGGCCGACACCGTGTTCCAAGCGAGCTGTTCCGGCGGAGCCGGAGGATCTCCTCGGCGCAGTTCTGAATCTCGAGGATTGCCGATCGTCGACCGGCGCGAAGGCCTACTCACCGCGACGCCACTGATCGAGGCCCTCGACCAGCGCATCCTCCAGCCAGGGTCGGAAGCGGCGCATGACCGAGTTGGGGTCTTCCTTGTAGTTGATCTGGAAGAGATCCTCGCAAACCGGCTGAAGCTCGATGATCTGGTGCTCGATGTCGTCAGCCTCTTGGCGACGGTAGAAGGACATCGTGGCTCCGACTACACCGCGGAATTCTGAACCGACAGCGTGGAACGAGAGCAGCAGCTCCGACCGCCCGTTCTCGGTCACGAAACCAAGTCGGGTCCAGGCATGGAAGTCTCGCATGTTGGCGAAGTAGTCGATCTCGCTAGCGGTATCGACCACCTGGAATCGATTCCAGATCCTTCGCTCGGGATCATCGTTCGCTCCTGAATCAGCGAACGCGCGTCGATCGACAGGCGACCCGGCCATACGCTTCTCGATCTCGTCAGCGACTTCGTCGAACCGCCCGATGGCGTACTGCCATGCGGCGACGGCAGTCTCCTTGGCTCGGTCGAACTCGCTCTTGATCGCTTCGTCACGCTTGCCGAACATGTCGCCGATGGCGTCGATCATCTGGTCGACCCGCTCGGCCTCACGCTGTACCTGCTCGGCGATCGACAGGGCCCGAACGAACGCCCGCTTCTCGATGACAGCCATCAAGCGAACGAGAGGAGCGAGTTCTCCACCGTCCGCGGCCTCAAGCGTGTCGATATAGCGAGACCGGTCATCCCTTGTCACCACCAGTGGGAACCAGCCTGCTCGAATCAGCGCAAGAGAGGCGATCGCTCGCGCAACTCTGCCGTTGCCATCCTGAAACGGGTGGATCTGAGCGAACCTGTGGTGAAGCCACGCAGCCTCGACGTCGGGCGCAACCCCCTCGGACAGGTGCTCCTCGTGCATCTCCACGAGGCGATCCATCTCTGATGCAACCTGCTCCGGAGGGCAGTACTCGTGAAGAGTCCCGTCAGGTCGCGTGGGGTTGTTGGGTCGCATCTTGTAGTCACCGTGCCGGAGCTCGATCTGGAGCGATTGCCCGAACTGGTCCTGCCCATCGGCGTACTTCTGCCCGCGCGTCATCAGTGCATGTAGTTCTTTGATGAACGACGTGGTGAGAGGGCGGTCCTGCTTCACAACCGTGAACAGCCACTCGACCGCCGCCTTCTGGTCCTGGATTATGCTCGCGACGTAGTTCGGCGGTTGGTCGCTATCCCCGTGGCCGATCAGCGAGGCATCGATCCCACGCTCGATCAGCAGTTGCGTTGTCCCGCGATCAAGCGTGTAGATCTGCTCGATGATCCCGGTCTCGATCGCCCACTCACGGTGCAGGCGCTCGTTGAAGAGCTCCACTTGGTCGGTAGACAGGTCCTGGCGAACCTCGTCCCACGTGGCGACAAGAGCTGGAAGCTCATCGCTGGCCGCTCCGCGGTCCTCATCCGTCAGATCGGCGATCGGTTCCCACCGATGGCTCACAGCGGCCTCTTCCATGAAGACAAGGGTAACTCCGGTGTGTCACAGGCCAGGTCGAGTCCCTGAGGAGATCGCACAGGGCACGAAAGGAAGCCGGAGCGTGATCAATCGATGGCGTGAGCGGGGAGGTGCCAGTACTTCAGGCAACTCCGGCGCCGAGGTGGAGGTCTCCCTCACGCGAGGCGGTCGACAACGTGCCCGTTACGTGTCGCCCACCAGGGGCGAGCTGACATGTTCACGCGGGGACGGCCTGCGGGTGCAGGGTGCACCCGTGCCGGCGGGTGACCATCCCCGCCTCCGGCTCACACGCAGCGGTTGCGCATCGTTCCGATCCCCTCGATCCAGGTCTCGAGTACGTTGCCGGGCGCCAGGAAGCGGGGTGGTTGGCGCCCGATGCCGACGCCGGATGGCGTCCCGGTGAAGATGACGTCACCCGGCAACAACGTGAGGACCGCCGAGAGCTCCGCGACGAGCTGGGGCACCGGGAAGACCATGTCGCTGGTGCGTGCGTCCTGGAGGATCTCACCATCGACCGAACAGCCGAGCGCCAGGTCGTCGCGGTCGTCGAGCTCGTCGGGTGTGACGAGCCACGGCCCCATCGGACCGAAGCCACGCCGCGACTTGCCGAGTGAGAACTGACCACCGGCCGCCACCTGCAAGGTCCGGTCGCTGATGTCCTGGCCCACCGTCAGCCCGGCGACGTGGTCCCACGCCCTGTCGGCATTGACCCGATCGGCTCGCCGGCCCATCACCACGACCAGCTCCACCTCCCAGTCGACGGTGTCGCCGACGATCTCGATGTCGTCGAACGGGCCGGTCAGCGATGCGGGGAACTTCGTGAACGTCGCCGGTACCTCAGGGACCTCTTTGCCGGTCTCCTCGGCATGCGCACGGTAGTTGAGCCCGATCGCGAACACCTGTGGTGGCCGCGGCACCGGGCAGCCGAGTGCCGCCTCGTCGAGAGGCCCGGTCGGCTCCGTCACATAGCCGGCAAGCGCGAGGACCTCTTCCCAGGCCTCGAAGGCGTCCACCGGATCGGGTCCGATGCGGCCACCCGAGATCGTGGCCACATCCGCTACTTCGTCGTCGAGCACGATCACAGCACGGCCAGCTTGGTTGGCGAGTCTCATTGGTCCTCCACTCGTTCGGTCCTGCACGTTCAGACATCGGGCCCCGACCATGGTCGCCCATCGACCCGTCCGACGGTGCCATGGGGCGGCGCTCGAAGTGACCGGCTTGACGCGACGTTGCTCGCACACCGCTCCCACTGACTCGGCCCCCGAACTTGGAGCGCAGACCGTGCCGGACGCCGTTTGCGCTCCAAGAACGGCACGTCAGTCACCTACGCGTTGATCGCGCTGCGGAATGGAACGACCGCTTTCCGTTTGCAACGACCGCTTCCCGTTTGCGCGGACGCTGCCGGGGTAGTTTGCAGACGTGGATACCGACGACGCCCGGGCACGGATGGTGGCGCGCGACATCGCGGGGCGCGGGATCCGCGATGAACGGGTGCTCGATGCGATGCGCACCGTGCCCCGGGAGGACTTCGTCCCCGAACGCAAACGCGATGCGGCCTACGAGGATCACCCGCTGCCGATCGGTGGCGGCCAGACGATCTCCCAGCCCTACATCGTGGCGCTCATGGCCGACGCGGCGCGGATCGCTGCGGATGACAAGGTGCTCGAGATAGGAACGGGATCCGGCTATGGCGCGGCGATCCTGTCGCACCTCGCTGAGCGGGTGCACACCGTGGAACGGATCCCCGAGCTCGCCGAACGGGCCGCCGTGGCACTCGCCGGCTACAGCAACGTGGAGGTGCACGTGGGCGACGGGACCGACGGCTGGGCGCAGGACGCTCCGTACGACGCGATCGTGGTCACCGCTGCGGGCACCTCGGTTCCCGCGGCACTCACCGAGCAGCTCGCAGACGGTGGCCGTCTGATCATCCCCGTCGGCAGGCAATACTCAGCCCAACGCCTCGAATGCATCGAACGGCGCGGCGAGGAGTTCCACACCACCGATCTCGGCGGAGTCGCGTTCGTGCCGCTGGTGGCCGACACCGACTGAGCTCCCTGGTGCTCAGTCCAACTGGTCCTCGGGCGCGTACCACTCGGGATCCTCCCTGACCGGACCCCGTAGCACCACCCAGATCCCGAGCACCGCTCCGACCGACGCGGCTAGCGCCCCCAACATGAACAACCAGCGCTGCCAGGCCGGAGCCTCGGTCGCGCACCGCAGGGTGGAGCGCGCACCATCCTCGAAGTCCTGGATCGGCACCG
>CAYVYG010000225.1:0-6112 GCA_964454385.1 uncultured Microthrixaceae bacterium | reverse complement strand
AGGGCAACACACGGGTCACGGTGCTCTCGGATGTCGCCGAGCTGGCGAGCGAGATCGACGTGGAGCGCGCGCGTGCCGCCCAGCAACGTGCCGAGGAGGCGCTGCGCGCGGATCCCGACGATCCCGAGGCCGCCTCTGCGCTGGAACGCGCCGAGGTGCGCCTCAGCGTGGCCGAAGCCGCCTGAGCGGGCGGCCGTCTGAGCCCGCTCCTTTGCGAACTGAGTGCTCAGGTGCATCGAATGGGTGGCTGAGACCATTCAGTTGCGGGAACAGCAGGTGCTGACGTGCGAATGAGCGATGTGACGCCCGGTGGACGGGCGCCACATCGCTCAGTTTGGGGGTTGGGGTTGGGTATGACGCGTTGACCGGCGCTGCGATCAGAGGTCGACCGGACGCAGCACGAACGAGATGCCGTGTGCGATCTGGGGGTTGCCGGCGTTGATGTCGAGCTTGCTCGGCACCAGGAAGGGATCCCAGTCGTTGGGGTCCTGATCACCGAGGACCACCCACTTCCAGGCGGGCACCACCGGCTTGACCCTGATCTCGCCGCCCTGGGCGGTGGTCAGCGGGGTGTTCCGGGGCACGTTCGCTGCGGTGTTGGAGTCGATGGTCGCGCCGGGCACGACGTGGTACAGCAGCACGGTCTCGATCGTGTCGATGCCGAGTGATGCAACGGCGTTGAAGACCTTCTCCTCCTTGACCGTGAAGAACCCGTAGTACTTGCCGGTGAGGTCCCCGACCAGTGCCCAGAACGCACGGTCGTTGGGCACGAACGCGGTCAGAGCAGCGTTCCCGTCGGTCAAGAGCGCGACCGGTGAGTCGGGCTTGGCCTCGAGGACCGCCAGCACCGCCTGGGTGACGATGTCGAAGTCGTAGGAGTTGCGGTCGAAGGTGTCGCCGTCCGACAGGAGCACCTCCGCAAGCGACGTCGGAGCGTCTTGCGCAGCCTCCAGTGGTGGCGCTGGTTCTTCCTGCGCTCCAACCGCCGGTGCGACCGCCGCTGCCCCCGCGAGGAGCCCGGTTGCCGCGACCAGACCGGTCAGCTTCTTCCTGAATCCCATTGTCTTGTCCTCCTGTCCAACGGTGCGTGATGCACCTGGCTGTGTCGACGGCGTGTGCCGTCTCGGAGGCTGGTTCGGAGCACCGGTCGGGTCGGATTGGAGGAATTCGGGATCAGTCCGATGAGTGGACGATCTCGCCTCCGACGAGGGTTGCCCGCACCGGCGGATCGGCGATCACCGAAGGGAGGTCGCGCCAGCAGACGCCCAGAAGACACAGGTCGGCGGGCGCACCCGCCTCGAGACGCCGGGGCGTCCCAGGCATGGAGAGCGAACCCAGGAACAGCCCGATCGCAGCGGCGGGGTCGAGCGCCTCGGATCCTCCGAGGCGGTGGCCGGACGCGGTGCGGCGTTCGATCGCGGCGGCGATCGCCTTCCACGGGTCGAGGTCCCCGAAGGGCGCGTCGCTGCCCGCAGCGAGCGGGATCCCGGCGGAGCGCAGTGTCCTGAGCCGGTAGAGCGAGTCGAGGTCGCCATGTGCCACCTCGCGCAGGTAGGTGTCGCCCCGTTCGGCGATGAAGTGGGGTTGGCTGACCACGGTCACGCCAATCGCGGCGATGTTGCCCACGAGCCCGGGGGGTATGACGGATCCGTGCTCGATGCGGTCACCGGGAATTGCCCCGGCTAGCTCCAGCGCAGCGGTCGTGAGTACGAGCTGGACCCGCGTGACGCAGTGCACCGCAACCGCGCGCGCGGCGTCGTGGGTTTCGCGGATGATGGCGACCAGCTCGTCGAGCGACGGCAGGGTGGTGTCGTCCAGCAGGATCTTGACCGGCCCGAGCGTGGCATCGTGCGGCGGCACCGAGTCGAGCGGACCCATGAGCACCAGACGCTGGCGTACCCCGGCATGTCGTAGGTCCCGTGCCAGCTCCGCGACGTCGAGCACCGAAGCACCGGGGGTCGCGTCGGTGAAGCCGGTCACCCCCCGCGCAGCGCATCGCTGCGCGACCTCGGCGAGCGCCTCTTCGTCGAGCGAGGAGAGCCGTCGTAGCAGGTCGTCGCGTCGCCACAGGTGTCCCCTGGCCTCATCGACTCCCGGTTCACTGCGCGCAGCCGGGCCGAACGCCGCGAGAGCGGCGGAGTTGAGCACCCAGAGCGCCCCACTGCGGTGCTGGACCCGCACCGAAGTTACCTGCGGTGACAGCTCATCGAGACGGTCGCGGTCGAGCGGTCCGGCGATCGAATCGTGGTAGCCGACCACGCGGATCCCTGCTGGGTCAGCCCTGCGGGGGAACCGGGCCAGCGCATCGCGCAGCCCCGGTGCATCCTCGATCTGCGACGCGTCCAGCGACCCGAGTGCGGCGGCCGCGGCGCGCAGGTGGATGTGGTGGTCGTGCAACCCCGGGAGCAGGCAGCACCCGGATGCGTCGAGGACGTCCTCCCCGCGGCGCGCGGTGAGTGTCGGAGCGAGCTCGGTGATCCTGCCCCGCGACAGCCGCAGGTTCCGGACACCGATGCCGGGAAGGTCGGCGTGCGCAATCAGCATCCCGGCCTACTGGCTGCTGGTCTCCTGGCTACCGGCTGACACCGTCGGGCTTTCATCGACGGTTCCCACGGTAGCGTGGGTCATGGCTTCGCGAGCCCCCGTGCCGGTCCCCGAAGTGCTCGCTGGAGGGGTCGTGGTCGGCTTCGCGGAGCACCCACCCGAACCGGACGGTGGGGGACGGTTCGACCCCGCCGGGTTCGACCTCCTGCTCACCGCCTCCGAGGACCCACCGTTCCCATGGGTCACCGCCACGGTGTCCCAGCTGGACGCGTCCGTGGGGAGCGCTCCGGGTGCAGCGGGTGTCCTGGTGCAGGTTCTCAGGGTGACCGGGGGCCTTCCGGTCCGCGACGCACTCGTGGTCGAGTCGATGACCTATTCGATGCTGCAGCACGGCGGTGAGTTCCGGCTCTGGCTGTCGGGCCGCGATCCCGTACCACGCCGGAGCGGCACCCGCTCGGGCGATCCGGTCCTGCTCGAACGCCACGGCGATCGCCTCGAGATCCAGTTGACGAGACCGGAGGTGCACAACGCTCTCGACGCGGCGATGCGCGACGCGCTCGTCGATGCCTTCGAGGTCGTGGACTGCGACCCCACCATCTCCGAGGTCCACCTGCGTGGCGCGGGACCGTCGTTCTGCAGCGGTGGGGACCTCACCGAGTTCGGCCTCGCCCGTGACGCCGTGGCCGCGCACCGGATTCGTGTGGAGCGCAGCGTGGGCCTGCGGGTCCACGATCATGCCTCCATGGTGACTGCCCACATCCACGGGCACTGCGTAGGTGCCGGGATCGAGATCGCGGCGTTCGCGGGCCGCGTGCTGGCAGCGCCCGACACGTCCATCCGGCTTCCGGAGCTGTCACTCGGTCTCATCCCCGGCGCGGGTGGCACGGCCAGCCTGGCGCGTCGCATCGGGAGGCACCGAACCGCCTACCTTGCGTTGTCGGGCAGAGCCATCGATGCAACCACCGCGCGACGCTGGGGTCTGGTCGACGAGCTCGTCGATGACCTCGTGGACGACCGGCGATCAACTCGGGGCTGAGCTCCCCTTGCGGTCGGGGCCGGGTGTCGGGCTCAGACCTTGCGGTACCGGCGCACCGCCATCGGCGCGAAAACCACAGTGATGCCGACGATCCACAGCACCACGGGTAGCACGAGGCTGGTGGTCACCACACCCATTGCGAGGCCCCGCAGCAGGTTCGCCACGAGGGTGACAGGGTTGTTGCGGGCGATCGGCTGCAGCCAACCCGGCATGGTCTGCACAGGGGTGAACACCGAAGACACGAAGCTGAGCGGGAACAGCCACACGAACCCTGCGGTCTGAGCGGTCTCGACGTCCTTGACCGACATGCCGATGTTCGCGAGCACCCAGCTCATCGCCCAACCGAAGGAGACAGCGGTCACGAGCATCAACACCCCCGCGACGAGGCCACCCTCGAAGCGGAACCCCACGAGCACCCCGACGGTCAACATGACGAGCGCCACCATGGTGAGCCGCACGGTGTCGGCGACGATGCGTCCCACGAGCACCGCCGAGCGGGTGATCGGAAGGCTCCGGAAGCGGTCGACTATCCCCTTGGAGAGGTCCTCGGCGAGACCGACCGAAGTGGCGGCGGATCCGAAGATGATCGTCTGCACGAGGATCCCCGGTATCAGGAACTGCGAGTAGGAGACCCCCGGCGGCAGCGCGCCTCCGATGGCGCCACCGAAGACGTAGTTGAACAACAACACGAACATGACCGGCTGCACCAGGGTGAAGAACAACAGCTCGGGGGTCCGCGGCAGCACCACGAGGTTCCGCCATGTGGTGATGGCCCCGTCGTGGGCGATCGCGGCGAGCCCGCTCGGGCGGCGCATCTCCGGGCGCGCGCTCGGGGCGAGCACCGCTGTCGTGTCGGTGGTCATGGTCGCTCCTCGGTCGGGGTGCCCTGGTCACCTTGACCACTGGCTCCGGAGCGCCCGGTGAGAGCGAGGAACACGTCGTCGAGGCTCGGGCGTTGTAGGTGGAAGTCCGCGATGTCGATCTCGGCGTTGCTCAGCACCGAGATCGCACCCGCGGCGAGCGCGGTGTCATCGTCGACGGGGAGATCGAGCGAATGGGTCTCGGGGTGCAGGTCGACCGAGGTGAAGCGCGGGTCGTCGCCGAGGAGCTTGCGAGCATGTTCCAGCTGGTCGGGGTCGTGGATCTGCACGACCAGGCTCTGTCCTCCCATCCGGGTCTTGAGCTCGGTGGAGGTGCCCTCGGCGATGACCGTGCCGTGGTCGATCACCACGATGCGATCCGCGAGCTCGTCGGCCTCGTCGAGGTACTGCGTGGTGAGCAGCACCGTCGTTCCCTCGGCCACCAGCTCGCGGGTGATCTCCCAGAGCGCCAAGCGGCTCGCCGGATCGAGACCAGTGGTGGGTTCGTCGAGGAAGAGGACCCGCGGGTAGCCGACAAGGCTCACCGCCAGGTCCGCTCGTCTCCGCATGCCTCCCGAGTAGGTGTTGACCGCGCGGTCGGCCGCGTCGGTCAACTCGAAGCGGTCAAGGAGCTCATCCGCGCGAGCCGTCGCCGCCCGTTTCGACATGCCGAGCAAGCGGGCGACCATCCACAGGTTCTCCTTGCCGGTCAGCTTCTCGTCCACCGCTGCGTACTGGCCGGTCAGCCCGATCACCGAGCGCACCGAGTTCGCCTCGGCGACGATGTCGAAGCCCGCCACCCTGGCCTGGCCGGAATCGGGGGACAACAGCGTCGCGAGCATGCGCACAGCAGTGGTCTTGCCGGCGCCGTTGGGCCCAAGCAGGCCCAACACGGTCCCTTCGGGAACCTCGAAGGAGACGCCGTCGACTGCATGGTTGTCACCGAAGCTCTTGTGGAGCTCGGTGACCTCGATCATGGGCGGCATGGGACTCCTGGTGTGATCGGGCGGCCGCGTCCGATGGGACGCAGAGCGTTACAACAACACCAAGGCCCAGATGTTCCCGCCCAGGTGCCCGGTCGCGTCGGCGTGCTCAGCTCTCGCCGGGGAACACGTCGGTCTCGGAGCGGTGCCAGACCGGGTCGTCACCGGCGGTCTCCACGTTGAAGCCGTGTTCGAACACGAGGCTGCCCCCGAAGGTCGACCCGAGAGCCATCAGGATCGCCGTGACCACCGACAGCACCATGATGCCCACCGGAGTGGACGCCTCGGTGTTGTAACCGGTGAGACGCCACACGATGTTCACGAGCGCGAGGACGGTCACCACGACCATGATCAGCGCGTGGGTGTTGATCGTGCGCCTCGCCTGGGTGCCCGCCTCCGAGGACGTGTTGCGATCGACCAGGCCGGTCAGCGCCGCGAACACCGACACGATCGCTCCGCCGATGAACACGTAGGTGCCGGCGCGCCAGAAGTCCCGTGCCCACGAGTTGTCGTTGCCTCCGATCACCGAGATCACATCGAACGCGGCAGCGAGCACGTAGGCCCCGATGGGCACGTCGGTGAGCGGCGGGTGCAGCGGTTTGCCCGACCACCCCCGCAGCCCCTTGAACTTGCGTCCCTTCATCGTGAGCACCGGTCTCACTGAGAAGTGCTTCATCGCTACCTCCTTG
>CAYVYG010000224.1:0-6125 GCA_964454385.1 uncultured Microthrixaceae bacterium | reverse complement strand
CCGGCGGCTGGTAGAGTCGTGCGCCTTGCGGACGTAGCTCAGTTGGTAGAGCGCAACCTTGCCAAGGTTGAGGTCGCGGGTTCGAATCTCGTCGTCCGCTCCACGCGAAGGCCCATCCAGCGCTGGTCGGTTCTGTCGCGGGGCGCCCATCGCCTATCCTGAGGCGGCGTTGGCGACGTGGCCGAGTGGTTAGGCAGCGGCCTGCAAAGCCGTGTACACGGGTTCGATTCCCGTCGTCGCCTCGAGGTGGATCCAACAGTGCCGTCAGGGTGCGCATGGAGCGACGTCGCGCTCTGGCATGCTTGTGCGGTGCAGAACGGAGTCCATTGGGAACCGCCCGGTGCGGTCGTGGATCCGGGAGTCTCCGAGCGTCAAACCCGCTTCGAAGCAGGGGTGGCGCTGGGCGGCCACCCGCAGGCGCCCGAGCCGGCTCCCGCTCCGCGCGCCTGGCGTGATCTTGTGGTGGCGACGTGGCTCCTGGTGGCATCGGTGCTGACCGCGGTTGCGAGCCTGCTGTCATGGCGGGACTACGGGCCGGCGCTCGACCCCGACGAGAACGGTTGGCAGCTCGCGGACGGTGCGTTCGGCAGGGGCTGGGTCGCCGTGATCGTCGCGGTGGTCCTCGCAGTGGCCGGTGTGCTGTTGGTGGCGCACCGGCGTTCCGCCGGGCGGGTGTGGGCGAGGGTCGGTTCGACCGCGCTGATCGTCCTGCCCGTCGTGGAATGGGCCTTCGGCGATGGTGACAGCCGCACCGGTCCGGGCCTGGGTCTGTGGTTGATGCTCCTCGCCGGCATGGTTTCGATGGCACTGATCGGCAGCGTGCTACCGACCGGCGCCGAGTAGCAGATCGAGGTAGGAGTCGATCCGGTCGCTGCCGGCGTCCGCGTCGCGGACCAGGACCCTGAACAGGACCGCGCCCGCGAGCATGTCCGCCACCGATTCGGGTTCCACTCCACTGTGCAGCTCGCCCCGCTCGATCGCTCGTGAGGCGACCTCCTGCAAGGGTTTGCGCCCTGAGGAGCTGAAGCGGCTCAGGGCCCGGCGCGCGTTCTCGTCAGAGCCTGCGGCGGCGAGGATCGCGGGCAGCGGACCACCCTTGTCGGGGCTCGTCATCATCTCTGCGAGATGTGACAACACGATGGTGAGGTCCTCGCGGGCCGAACCGGTGTCGGGGGTCTCGGGTACCTCGGGAGCGAAGGCCACACACGTAGCGGCCAGCAGGTCCGAGAGGTTCTCGAAACGGCGGTAGAGGGAAGCCTTGGAGACCCCCGCACGGGTGGCAACCTGCTCCATGGTCAGTGCATCGAAGCCCGCTTCGGCCAGGAGGGCAGCTGCGGCCTCGAGGATCGCTTCGTCGAGCGCTGGATCACGGGGGCGCCCGCGTGTCCCGACCGAATCGTCGCGTTCGAGTGACGGCGGTGGCATGGGGATCAGTTCGTGAGGTCAGCGGCCGTTCCCTCCGCTGGAGGGACATCGCCCACCCGGTCCTTGTCGTAGGCGAGCATCTCTGCTTCGAACTCCGCCTGTTGCATGTCTTCGTCGCGCTTGCGGGCATGAGCTGGCAGGTAGAGCGCTGTGACGAGAGCTCCGAGCGCCGCCGCTACGGCGGCCACGACCGCGCCGCCGTGGAGTCCCTCCACGAACGCGTTCCGTGCGATCTCCATCAGCCGGTCGCCCTGTGCTCCGATCCGCTGAGCCACCTGGAGCGCACCGCCGAGGCTCTCGCTCGCCGCGTCGACGGCAGCTTGAGGAGCGGGGGTTCCGCTGAGCGCGTCCACGATCTTCGATCCGTAGACGCTGGAGAGAACGCTGCCGATGATCGCGACTCCCAGGGTTCCGCCGACCTGTCGGGTCGTGTCGTTCATGGCGGAGCCCACCCCTGCCTTCGCGAGCGGTAGCGAACCCATTATCGACTCCGTGGCCGGCGCCATCGTGAGGCCCATCCCGACCGAGAGGAACAGCATCCGCCACAGGATCGCGAGGTAATCGCTCTCGGGTGTGAGCTGGATCTGCAACAGCATGCTCAACGCAACCATCGAGAGCCCGATCGTCACCACGAGCTTGGTCCCGATCCGCTCGACGAGCCGTGGTGCGTTGGGGGCGGTCACCATCATCGCCAGCGCGAAGGGCAACATCGCCAGTCCGGCGCCCGAGGGGCTGTAGTCCAACACGAACTGCAGGTACTGGGTGAGCAGGAAGCTGTAGCCGAACATGGCGAAGAACACCAGGGACACCGCCACGCTGGCCGCGGTGAAGCGCGGGTTCGAGAAGAACGAGATGTCGAGCATCGGGTGCTCGGTGTGCAGCTCCCAGATCGCAAAGGCCACGAAACCGACCAGCGCCACTCCGAACGCGGCGAGGATCGTGCCGCTCGTCCATCCCCACGAGGGCGCCTCGATCAGCGCGAACACCAACGACGTGAGCGCCACGATGGACAGGGCGGCACCTGGGATGTCGAGCTTCGCGTGCGATGGGTCACTGGAGGTGGGGATCAGGAACGCGCCGGCAACGAGTCCGATCACGACGATCGGAAGGTTCACCAGGAAGATTGCCTCCCACCCGATGTGGTCCACCAGGTAGCCGCCGGCCAGGGGTCCGATCGCGACGCCGAGACCGGCCACGCCGGACCAGATGCCGATCGCACGGCCACGTTCCTCGTCGGTGAAGACGTTGGTGAGGATGGACAGCGTGGACGGCATGATGAAAGCGCCCCCGACGCCCATGATCGAGCGGGTGACGATCAGGTGTGCCGGATCCGACGCGAGCGCCGAGAGCAGCGATCCGAGGGCGAACACCAACAGGCCGAGCTGCAGCGCTCCCTTGCGGCCGAATCGGTCTCCCAGCGTGCCGGCGGTCAGGAGCAGTCCGGCGAAGACGAGCGTGTAGCCATCGACGATCCATTGCAGCTGGCTGTTGGTGGCGTGCAGTTCGTCGACCAGGGTGGGTAGAGCGACGTTGAGGATCGTGTTGTCGAGCGTGATCACCATGAGGGACACGCACAGGACCAACAGGGTCCACCAGCGGCGGCGATGGATCGTCTCTGCGTCCAAGGGAGTTGCTCCTTCCGGCCGGAGGGGATCATCCGGCTCGTGGTGGACCACCACGCTAATCCGAGACGCCCGCGTTTCGTAAACCACCGGGGCTGCTGTTGCGCAGCAGAGGGCTGCTACTGTCGTCGCTTCCGGGCGTATAGCTCAGATGGCTAGAGCGCTTCCTCGACACGGAAGAGGTCACAGGTTCAAGTCCTGTTACGCCCACCACCGGAGATCCTTGGTATTGCAGGGGATCCGCTGTCGTGGGGCCTCGTGGCACGCCGCTGTGGTTGGGCTCCGTCGCGCGGATCTCGCGCGTGTTTTCGAGCAACGCTCGATCGCCCGCCCCGGCGCCTGGTCGTCCGGACCTACTCGTGTTCGTCCGGCGAGTTTTCGCACGCTGGGTCGTCGAGGGACGCGGCAGCGGCATCGATCGAGTCCATGACCGGGTCCTCGCCACCGGGGAAGAGATGGCCGTAGCGGTCGAACACCGTCGCAACCGATGAGTGCCCGGCCCAAACCCTGCACTTGCTTGGCTGTCGCGCCATGGGCGATCCACGTGGACACGGCGGTGTGCCGCTGGTCATGCATCTGCAGACCGTTGAGGTCTGCACGAACCAGGGCGGGGGTCCAGAAGCGGCAGCGGAACGATCCTGCGCGGATCGGAGACCCCTCCGCACCGGTGAAGACATGGTCCTGCGCGCTGAGATGGCTGACCGACGCTCGCAGGCGCTCGGCCACCGAGCGGGGAACTGGCACGGTGCGGATGCCGGCGGCCTTCTTCGGACGCCCGTCGATGAGCTTGCCCCGGACTTCGATCAGACTGGTATCGACCCGCACGGTTCGACGTTGCGGGTCGATCTTGGCCTTGCGGAGACCTGCGAGCTCTCCGAGGCGCAGGCCGCCATAGCCGGCCAGTAGCACGAAGGCGGAGAAGCCGTCGGCGATCCGGATCATGTTCGTGTCCGACAGGCGCAAGCCGGGTGGATGACGCTCCGACCGAGGCCTGGCGCCCGCAACTGTTCGGCGGTGCCACCTCCTGCTGTCGAAGCTCCTCGCAGGTTCGGTCAAGGCGAGGCGTATCCCGCGGACCGTGGGTCCGGGGTTCCGCAGTTGGGTTTGTGCGTGGGGTGGCTGGATGTCTTGGGGGGACTGGGTGAACGTGTTGTTGGACGCGCGAACGGCGTGTATCTAGACCGACGGGGGCCGCGGGTGGTTCTGGGGTGTTCAGGCGGCGGGCGCTGCGGGGGTGATGTCGGTGAACTCGCGTGGTTCGTCGATGCCGAGCGCTTTGTGGATGGCGCCTTGTGCGGGGGTGGTGGTGCGTCGACGGATGGTGCCTGCGGGGCTGGTGAAGGTGCCGAGGTGGATCCGGTCGAGTTCGTTGCGAAGGTTCCGCCAGGTGTCTCCGGTGGCGGTCTCCGCGACGCGGATGAGTAGCAGTGCGAGCCAGCACAACAGCACATGTGCTCGGATGCGACTCTCGAGGCGGTGGTAGACGGGACGGAGATCCAAGGTGGATTTCATGTCTCGCCAACCGCGTTCGACTTCGAGAAGCTGTTTGTAACCGAGCGCGATGTCTTCTGCGCTGAGTGTCGGATCTGAGGTGCGCAACAGGAACTTGCCGTCGAGTTTCGCCTCCGCGGTGATCTTGGTCTTGTCGATGCGTAACAGTCCGGTGGGGGTGCGGCGCACGAACCGGCGCAGCCCTGCGGGCAGGGTGGCGGCGAGTTCTGTTCGTTTGGTATCGGAGAGCTTGTCGGTGCCGTCGATCGCGTCGGTGAGTTGGGCGACGAGTTGTTCACGGACCGTGGCGTCGCGCACGGCTTGGTCGGGGTTGCGACAGATCACGAACCGGTCCCGCATGGTTCCGTCATCGATGATGACTTCTTTGACTTCCAGGTTGCCGGCAACTTGGTGGTAGCGGCCCTGGCGGGCAAGCGCAGCTTTGGCTTCGTGGCTGTCACCGCGGAGTTTCTCACCGATGATGTAATGACCACCGGCGCGTTGGAGGTAGCGGCGGTTCTCTGCTGAGGAGAACCCGCGGTCAGCGACCCACACCACCCGAGCGAGCCGCCAGGCGTGCAGATCGTCTTTGACCTGGCGGATCAACGCCTGGTCATTGGTGTTGCCGGGCCAGGACCACACCCTGATCGGGATCCCCTCACGGGTCACAGCCATGCCGATGACCACCTGGGGTAGATCGCCTCGGTGGTCTTTGGATTTGCCGTAGGTGCGGAACCCGACCGTCTCGCCCTCGGCCGGGTCGTCCGCGGTCTCGCATTCGAAATACGTGGAGGTGGTGTCGAAGAACAACAGATCAACCTCCAAGTTCAACAGGTCAGCGGTCGACCAGTACACCGCCTCAGCGATCGCTTCTTCGTTGTCGAGCAGCCAGTCCATCGCCCGGTAACACTCATCAGAATCCAGACCGTCGAGACCGGGAATCTCGACACGCTCGTTCACCCAGGTCGTCGCAGCCAACTTCGAGGACGGCTCGATCGCCCGGTTCGCGACCAACGCGAACAACACCCGTTCCACCCGGGCGTTCTTCGCCCCGGCCAGCTTCCGCAGTGTCGAGTCGATGCCCAGCTTGCCCCACAGCCCGTCGAGGACATGAGCTGTGCCCATCGGACGGGACTCAACGAAAGTCATGCCCTCAGGCACCGACGCAGCCAGCCCTTCACCAGGGGGCAGGGCCCGTGACAGCGATGAGATCAACCGGGCGATGCCGTCGCGGTCCAACTGGTCTTCACGACCGAAGTTGTAGATCACCCGCACCACCGACTGGCCCGCTTGGGCATCCCATTCGTTGTGAGCCAACTGGAGGTAGCGGACCTCGGTGCCGTCCTTACGCTTCCGTTTCGCTGTCCGCAGATACATCAACCTAGACACTACAGCTAGGCCGTTGGTAGTTCAAGGATCTATGACAGAACCACTTACCTAGGCCAAAACGGCCGGTCAGAAACGAAAACCCACCTATAGCAACGATCTCACCCCCGAATGACCCCAGAAACCCACTTCAACTGCGGAACCCCGGTGGGTCACAGCCAACAAGATGCGGCGGCTCGCTGATCTCGACTTGGACCTGAT
>CAYVYG010000223.1:0-6144 GCA_964454385.1 uncultured Microthrixaceae bacterium | reverse complement strand
GTCTTTTCATGGCGCTGAACTTTGATCTGGCGCTGAAAATTCCGATGCTTGGGAAATGGATAAAGGATGTCATGAGCGGCGGCGAGAGCTTTTTTGCTTCACACAAATGGCTTGAGAAGGTCTCGGTGGCAGGGGTGGTCACCCACCGTCAACGACCCGCGACCGCCGGTGGGGTCACGTTCGTGAACCTCGAGGACGAGACCGGGCTTCTCAACGTGGTGTGCTCGGTCGGGTGCTGGAAGCGCCACCGAAGCGTTGCGATGGGAGCACCGGCACTGCTGGTGAGGGGGAAGTTGGAACACAGCGTCGATGGCGTGGTGAACGTCGTAGCGGAGCGGCTCGTGGCCCTGGCGGTTCCGGCGTCGGTGCCTTCGCGCGACTTCCGTTGAGGCCGATCCACAGCCGCCATGCAGGATCGACGTCGGGTTGGCGTAGGGTGAGCGTAAGGATCATCACCGAGTGCGTGGGATCATCGCCGAGGGGAGTGGACATGACCTCGCTTCTCCGCTCACGAGCAGAGCGACCGGGAAGATCAACCGAACGACCGGTCACCGGTCCACATCGGCGATCACCGGGACGGTCGCTCGCCGTCTGGTCGGTCCTGCTCGCTGGGTTGCTCGGTTGGCCGGCGGTCGTCTCGGGAGGTGAGGCACCCGGGCCCGCGCTCGAGCTCGAGCCGGCCGGACCCTTCGAGGACGGAGAGGCGTTCGTCCTCGAAGCGAGCGGGTTCGAACCCGGTGCCGATCTCGCGGCAGCGGTGTGCGCAGCCGAGGCACGAAACGACTCGGACTCTTCGGGGTCCGAGGTGCCGACCGCCGATCTCCAGCTCTGTGACCAGCAGTTCCGCTTCGAGCAGGCGGACGCCGAGGGAGATGCGGAGTTCGCCTTCGTGGCGCGGCGGATGCTGCGGACCCCCGGGGGTGTCTACAACTGCTCGGTGGAGGGCCAGGGGTGCATCGTCGGCGCTGCTTCGATCGCGGATTTCGCACCGGTGTCGATCCCGTTGCCCATGGAGCCGGTGGCTTCATCGGCTCCCCCCGAGGTGACCGTCGATTCGGTGTCACGGGCCGACGGCGCCGCGGAGGTCGCCATCACCGTGTCGGGCGCACCGCCGGACACGGCGACCGACGCAGTGGCGTGTGGCGCCTCGGGCGATGGCTTCGATCGGGCGATGTGCTCGGAGGCGACATTCATCGAGATCGGGGCCTCGGGGCAGGGTTCGACAACTGTGCCCCTCGGGTGGCTCTCACCCCGGGAGATCACGTCACCATCGGGCGGGCTCGTGCCGGTCGGCGAACCGGTCGACTGTGCAGGACCGGGCATGCCCTGCGTGCTGGTGGTTGGCCGCTACACGGGATCGCCGGTGATCGTGAGGATCCCGATGGGTTCTTCGCCCACAGGGTGAGGCCACCGAGACCGGGCCTGATCCCGGTGGTGGCGGCCCTCAGGCGGTGCTGATCGCCTCGGTGCCCCGCTCGGCGAGCACCGCCTGGGCCGCAGCCAGGCGTGCGATCGGCACCCGGAACGGTGAGCACGACACGTAGTCCAGACCGGCTGAGTAGAAGAACGCCACCGACTCGGGATCACCGCCGTGCTCACCGCACACGCCGACCTTCAGGTCGGCCTTCACTGAACGGCCCCGCTGGGTGCCCATCCGCACCAGTTCGCCCACTCCACGGTGGTCGATCGTCTCGAAGGGGTTGCGTGGCAACAGACCCTCTTCGAGGTAGCGGGGCATCATGCGCCCTTCGACGTCGTCGCGGCTGAACCCGAAGGTCATCTGGGTGAGGTCGTTGGTGCCGAAGGAGAAGAAGTCCGCGACCTCCGCGATGTCGTCGCCGCGCACCGCCGCTCGCGGGGTCTCGATCATCGAGCCGACCGAGATGTACAAACCGGATCGTGCGGGGCCGAGCACGTCGTCGAGCTCTGATTCGATCCAGCCGCGCACCAGCGCCATCTCCGCCTGGGTGACCACCAACGGCACCATGAGCTCCAGCACCGGTGTGCCGCCGGCCTCCTTGCGGTTGCGCGCTGCCTCGGCCGCCGCACGGACCTGCATCCTGTAGAGGTCCGCCTTGATGATCCCGAGGCGCACGCCGCGGGTGCCGAGCATCGGGTTCTGTTCCCGCCAGGCACGTGCTGCCGAGAACAGCTCCGCGGCCTTCGCATCGATCTCACCCGCGGCCTCGCTCTCAAGCACTTCTTCCATCGAGGGAAGGAACTCGTGCAGGGGTGGGTCGAGCAGCCGGATGTTCACCGGCAGGCCGTCCATGGCCTCGAGCAGCTCCTCGAAATCGCCTCGCTGGGCCTCGAGCAGCTCCGCAAGCGCGGCGTCCTCCTCGGCGTCGTCGGCAGCGAGGATCATGCGGCGCACGATCGGCAGGCGGTCGCCCATGAACATGTGCTCGGTGCGGGCGAGGCCGATCCCCTCCGCGCCGTACAGGCGCGCACGGGCCGCATCCTGGGCGGTGTCCGCGTTGGTGCGCACCGAGAACCTACGGCCCCGGATCGCGTCCGCCCAGGCGAGCACCAGCTCGAACTCCTCGGGGACGCTTCCCTCGGAGAGCTCGAGTGTTCCCTTGACCACCTGGCCGGTCGTGCCGTTGATCGAGATCGTCTCACCCTCGCCGACGGTGATCTCACCGGCGCTGAACGACGACGCGCCGATCTCGAGTGAGTCTGCTCCCACCACCGCCGGTTTCCCCCAACCCCGGGCGACCACCGCCGCGTGGCTGACGAGTCCGCCCCGCGAGGTGAGCACCCCCTCGGCGACCTCCATGCCGTGGACGTCCTCGGGTGAGGTCTCCTCGCGCACCAGGATCACCTTCTCGCCGCGTTGCGACGCGGCCACGACGTCGTCCGCGCTGAAGTAGACCTGCCCGACCGCGGCGCCCGGCGATGCGGCGAGACCGGTCGCGATCACGGGCTTGTCGTGTGTCTGGAACTGCGGGTGCAGCAGCTGGTCGAGGTGATCGGGCGAGACGCGGCGCACCGCCTCGGCGTGGCTGAGCTCGATGCCGGGGTCGCGGGTCATCGCGACCGCGATGCGAAGCGCGGCGGCGCCGGTGCGCTTGCCGACCCGGGTCTGCAGCATCCAGAGCTTGCCCTGTTCGATGGTGAACTCGGTATCGAGCATGTCGCGGTAGTGCTTCTCGAGACGGTCGAAGATCTCGAGCAGCTCGTCGTAGGGACCCGGGAAGATCTCGGCCATCGCCTCGAGGGGCAGGGTCTTGCGGATCCCCGCCACGACGTCCTCTCCCTGCGCGTTGACCAGGAAATCCCCGTATGCGCCGTGTTCCCCGGTGGCGGGGTTACGGGTGAAACCGACCCCGGTGCCCGAGTTGTCGTCGCGGTTGCCGAAGACCATGGCCTGTACGTTCACAGCGGTGCCCTCGTTGCCGGTGATGTGCTCGCGCCGGCGGTAGGCAATCGCCCGCGGCGAGTTCCACGACGAGAACACCGCCTCGATCGCGCCGCGTAGCTGGGCGCGGGGATCCTGGGGGAACTCCCCGTCGGTCTCGGCCCGGATCAGCTCCTTGTACCGCTCGATGACACCGGCCAGCGCCTCGGCGGTGAGCTCGTGGTCCATCGAGACCCCGGCGGTGCTCTTGGCGTCGTCGAATATCGCGTCGAACCCGGCGCCGTCGATCCCGAGCACGATCTTGCCGTACATCTGGATGAAGCGGCGGTAGCTGTCGTGGGCGAACCTCGGGTCGTCGGTCTGTGCGGCGAGGCCCTCGACGGACTCGTCGTTGAGGCCCAGATTCAACACCGTGTCCATCATCCCCGGCATCGAGAACCGCGCCCCGGAGCGCACGCTCACCAACAGTGGGTCCCCGGGGTCCCCCAGCAGCTTGCCCATCTGGGACTCGAGGGCCTCGCGGTGAGCGGTCACCTCCTCGCTGAGGTCACCGGGCCAGCCGCCGAGCATGTAGGCCTGGCACGCCTTGGTGGTGATCGTGAACCCGGGGGGCACCGGCAGGCGCAGCACCGAGGACATCTCGGCCAGATTCGCCCCCTTGCCCCCCAGCAGACCTTTGAGGTCCATCGGCGGGTACGGGTGCTCATGATCGAAGCCGTAGACCAGTGCCATCAGGTTGCCTCCTGTCGAGCTCGTCGGTGCGACTCACCCTCGGGCGAACCATAGCGGTACCGGCGCTGTCGCCGATTCGGTACGGCGGGATCAACCGGGGTCCGCGGAGGCGTTCACCAGCAGCGTCGTGAGCTCATCGACGGTGTCGACCACGTGGTCCGTGCCGGTGCTCTCCAGCAGCATCTCCGGGTGCGGTTTGGACCACACGACATCGTCGTCGGTCATCACCGGCTCGAAACGGTCCGCGAGGCCCACAGATCAAGCAAAGGGTCGAGGCTGTGGCGCCGGGCGCGACGCGCTCACCGGGAACCGCCTGCTCCGCCGTCCGCCGCGGCGGCATCGGGACGCCCAGCGGCGTGGCGGGCACCGCGCCCGAGTCGGTGCTCGTGTACCGGCGTCGATTCGACCATCCGGCCGTGGTCATGGGACATCGAGGAGTACCAGGCGCCGTAGCGGCTTGCCAGAGGCGCGGCTGTCATCCCGTGGAGCAGCACGCTCACCGCGACGGTAAGGGTGACCACGTGAACCACCGGCTCGTACACGGCGAGCTCGTCGACCGATTCCAGCAGCAGGAACGAGTACAACACGCTGGCCACACCGCGGGGGCCGAACCAGCCGACGAACGCGATCGTGGGTACGCGGCTGTGGCTGTCGACCAATGCCACCGCGACGCTCGCGAACCGCACCACGGTGAGGCTCAGGATCGCGTAGATCGCCATTCGCCAGTCGAGCTCGGCGAGGTACGGGCCCAGCACGAGTGCACCGAACACCAGGAACGCGATCATCGTGAGCAGCTCCGCGATGTCACCCGCAACGTCGTCGGGGTCCGGGCGCTCCGCGGTCGGCCGGTATGCCAACCCGGCCGCGAAGGCAGCGATGAAACCGTTGCCGCCGATACCGAGCGCCAAGCCGTACGCAGCCGCGGTCAGCCCCAGCGTCGCGATGCCCTGCCAGTGCGGCCCGGTCCAAGCGGCCCTGCGTGCGAGAGAGAGCAGCCATCCTCCGGTGGCACCCATGGCCACACCCGCCAGTGCGCCGAACGACATCTCCCGAACGAGGGTGGTGACGGCATGGCTCGCGTCGACGCCCTGGATCCCGACGACCGCGACGGTGATCGCGATCTCGAAGAGCGGGAACGCCATGCCGTCGTTGAGCCCGCTCTCGACGTTGAGGCCCTGGCGAACGTACACCGGAACCGACTCGTCGGTTATGACCGCCTGGCCCAGCGCCGCGTCCGTGGGAGCGAGCATTATCCCGATCAGCAGTGCGCCCTCCCAGGGGATGTCGCGGAGCACTCCGAGCGCGACGAGCGCGCCCAGAGCAATGCACAGCGGCAGTCCGATGCTGAGCAGGCGTCCCGGGAGGGTCCAGTGGCTGCGCAGGTTCGCGAGGTCGATGCGGGATGCGTCGGAGAACAACACGATCGCGAGGGTCACCTCCACCAGTGTCCTGATCGCCGAGCTCGAGAGCTCCATCTGCAACCATCCCAACCCGCTACCCCCGAGCAGGACCCCAGCGGCTGTGAAGATCATCGGGCCACTCAGTGGCGTCGAGTCGATTCTGCGGACGATCGCAGCGAAGAGCACCACTGCAAGCCCGAGTACGAGCACCGTCGACGCGTTCACCCCCACAGCCTCGCTCGCAGCCCGGCGGTGGTGTGGGACCTGCGGGCCGATGGTCCGACGCGATCGCGATCCCGGTCGTTATCGTGGTCGAGACGAAGCGGGGGTGCCGCGAGTGTCCTCCGCTCGAGCCGCAGCATCTGCTCGGCCGAACCCATTTCACCAGCCGATCCAGGAGACCCCCCATGCCGATAATCGGATCACTCTTCCAGGACTACACCGAGACCACCGGCCAGGACCCGTTCACCCACCAGAACAAGAAGCTCCTCAAGGTGCACATGGGCTTCGGGCCGGTGTGGGCGAAGCTCGGCTCCATGGTCGCCTACCAGGGAGACGTGCGGTTCCAGAACACCGGATCCGGTGGGCTCAACAAGATGCTCAAGTCGAAGCTCACCGGCGAGGGCGTCAACATGATGCAGTGCGAGGGCA
>CAYVYG010000222.1:0-6152 GCA_964454385.1 uncultured Microthrixaceae bacterium | reverse complement strand
CGGGTGCAACACCATTTGCCCCCTGACCCTGGGTGGGGTCGGTGGGCCATCGTCGCGGGGATGACTGCCCTGGCAACGGGTTGGGGCGGCATCGCCAGCGACCAAGGAGTGTGTGCGTTGTCAGCTGAGGATGAGAAGCGCCGGGCGCGGGCCCAGGCGGTGGGGTTGTTCCGCTACCAATTGATCTGCCCGGCGCTGGATGACGGCCTGTCGAGGAAGGCTCGGGGCCGGCTGGTCCGCCAGATCGCCTCGCGGGAGCACACCGACCCGTTCGGCACCCCGGTGCGGTATTCCCGCGACACCCTGGACCGGTGGATCCGCCGGTATCGGGCGGGCGGGTTCGCCGAGCTGGTGCCCAGTGCGCGGACGTGTGTGCCGCGCACCGATACCGCGGTGTTGGAGATGGCTGCGGCGCTCAAGCGGGAGAACCCGGCCCGCACCGCCGCGCAGGTGGCGCGGATCCTACGGACCGCGACCGGGTGGGCGCCCTCGGAATCGACCCTGTTGCGGCTGTTCCGCCGGTGTGAGTTGATCGGCCCGGCCGCCGGGCAGGCCCCGGAGGTGTTCGGCCGGTTCGAGGCCGAAAATCCCAACGACCGCTGGACCGGGGACGCTCTGCACGGCCCGCGGATCGGCGGGCGGAAAACCTATCTGTTCGCCTTCCTCGATGATCATTCCCGGCTGCTGTGCGGCTACCGTTTCGGCTTCGCCGAGGACGCCGTGCGCCTCGGCGCCGCCCTGCAACCCGCGTTGGCCGCCCGCGGGGTCCCGGCCAGCGTGTACGTCGATAACGGGTCGGCCTTCACCGACAGCTGGCTGTTGCGGGCGTGCGCGAAACTCGGGATACGCCTGGTCCATTCCACCCCGCACCGCCCGCAGGGACGGGGCAAGATCGAGAGGCTGTTTCGCACCGTGCGTGATCAGTTCTGCGTCGAAATCGTCGACACCACCGCCGAGGAACTCGCCGCCGCCGGCGTCGATCACCGGGCCGCTCTGCTGGAGCTGAATCGGCTGTTCACCGCGTGGGTCGAGACCGAGTACCACCGGCGCACCCACACTGAGACCGGCCAGTCCCCGTGGGAACGCTGGGAGGCCGGCTGGAGCAGGCTGGGCCGGACCGCGGCGATGCCGACCTCCGACGATCTGACCGAGGCGTTTTTGTGGTCGGAGTACCGCACCGTCACCAAAACCGCGACGGTGTCGTTGCACGGCAACACCTTCGAAGTCGACGCCGCCCTGATCGGGCGGCGAGTCGAGCTGGTGTTCTCACCCTTTGACCTGGAAACCATCGACGTGCGCTACCGCGAGGCCAGCTACGGCCGGGCAGTGGCGCACATCATCACCCGCCACACCCATCCCAAAGCCCGACCCGAAACCCCCCAAGCGCCCCCGGCGGCGACCGGGATCGACTACCTCGCACTGACCGCCGTGACCCACCACGAACAGATCCGCGCCGATGGTCGCATCGGCTATAACGCCCTGTTCACCACCACCCCCACCAGCGGCAGCGGCAGCGGTAGCGGTAGCGGTGGTGACGGTCAGATCCCCGGGCAGCTGTCCATCGACGACCTCGACGACCCCGACGGCCACAACGACCAGAACGGCCTCGCCGGTGTCGATCAGCAGGACGGGGTTTCGGCGTGAGTATCGAACGGCTGCAACAGTATTACGGGTTCACCCGGATGCCCTTCGGGCGTGGTCTGGCCCCGGCCATGCTGCACCGCCACCCCGGCCACAGCGAAGCCGTGGCCCGGATCTCCTGGTGTGTCGATCAGCACGCCATCGGGGTCATCACCGGTGAAGTCGGCGCCGGCAAGACCGTGGCGATCCGGGCGGCGACCGCCGCCCTGGACCCGGCCCGCCACGTCATCATCTACCTGCCCAACCCCTCCGTCGGGGTCCGCGGCATGCTCCACCACATCGTCAGCACCCTCGGCAGAGTGCCCAGCTTCTACACCGCCACCCTGGCCCCGCAAGCCGCTGAGACCCTGGCCGCCGAACACGCCGAACGCGGCCGCACCCCGGTCGTGGTCATCGACGAAGCCCACCTACTCGACAACGCCCAAATGGAAGCCATCCGCATGCTCACCAACCACGACATGGACTCCGGATCCCCGTTTGCCGCCCTGCTCGTCGGACAACCCACCCTGCGGCATCGCCTGCGCCTGGGCGTGCTGGCCGCATTGGATCAGCGCATCGCGATGCGCTACGCCATCGCCGGGATGGACCCGCCCGATACCGCCGACTACATCGCCCACCACGTCAAGATCGCCGGCCGCACCGACACCCTGTTCTCCGACGACGCGATCACCGTCATCCACAACGCCGCCCGCGGCTACCCCCGAGCGGTCAACAACCTCGCCGTGCACGCCCTGACCGCCGCCTTCGCCGCGAAATCGGCGATCGTCGACGAGAAAGCCGCCCGCATCGCCGTCACCGAAACAGGCCACGACTGAATCACTGACCCTGCGACGTCACCACACCGAGGACGCCGCCACCCTGCAGACGAAGGCCCTGCCCGCTACGCGGACAGGGCCTTCGCCACATCAGAACCATCGGCATCCACAGCGACGCCATCCACTGCACCCACAGCGACGGTCAACACTTGAAGGTCGAATGGGCAGCCAAAGAGTCCGATGGCGTTGCCGACGTATCTGGGCGGGCGCGGGTGATGCCAAGCCTGCGATTGCTGCCGTGACACGGGACACTGTCCGGACCGCTGCGCCTGGTCGCATTCCACAGCGCGACGGCGTAGCGTGCCCGACATGGCTGACAAGTGGCCCGAAAGTGCGCGGCCCCTGCTTGAGGAAATCAAGCGCCGCGCGACAGAGGCCCTCAAACCCGTCGTCGATGAGGCTGCGCGGCGCGTGACGGCGGAATTCATGCTGAGAGACGCCACCGAAGCTGCGCAACTCGCCTGGGACGTTCGCGAAGCGATAACAGCCCAGTTTCGGAGCCATCTGGCAGCGGGGATCCCGCGGGGAACCAATATCGACCCCGCAATGGGAGCCATGGCGACTGCTGCCGTAGACGTGTTCCTGGAGTACCTTCGCCGCATTCCGGCGCCGGGCGACGGCGACGAAACGACCAACGCCTCAGAGGGGTGACGCCTCGGGCCGGACGACGGGTCCCAGACCGCCCGTCCTGCAAATCAGAAAACCGCCCCTGAATTTCTCAGGGGCGGTTTTCCGTGTCGGGGTGGCTGACGGGACTCGAACCCGCGACAGCCAGGATCACAACCTGGTGCTCTACCAACTGAACTACAGCCACCATCGCCGCATGATGCGGCTGGGACGATACTAGCCGGTCTTCGGGCCGGCGGCCGAATCGGCGTCCGCGTCCCGGTCCAGTGCGGCCGCCGCCTCGGCGATCTCGCCGGTCGTCGGACCCGGTGCCGGGACGAACGCGGTGCCCCGGTAGTACCTCAGTTCCCGGATCGACTCCCGGATGTCGGCCAGCGCCCGGTGCGCGAGGCCCTTCTCCGGCTGCCCGTAGTAGATCCGGGGATACCAGCGTCGGCACAACTCCTTGATCGAACTCACGTCGATCATCCGGTAGTGCAGGTAATCGTCCAGTGCTGGCATGTCCCTAGCTATGAAACCGCGGTCGGTGGCGATGGAATTCCCGGCGAGCGGCGCGGTCTTGGCTGCCTTGACGTGGCTGCGGATGTAGTCCAGCACCATGGACTCGGCGGTGGGCACGTCGATGCTCGATGTCCTGACCTCCTCGGTCAGGCCGGAACTCTTGTGCATCCGGGCGACGATCTCGACCATTCCGTCCAGCGCCTCGTCGTCGGCGTGGATCACCACGTCGATCCCCTCGCCGAGCACGTTCAGTTCGGCATCGGTCACCAGGGCCGCGATCTCGATCAGGCGGTCCGAGCGCAAGTCGAGGCCGGTCATCTCACAGTCGATCCACACCAATTCATCCCGCACAGCGCTCAACAGTAAGCCCCGCCGACCAAGTAGTCTCAGGTGCCATGACGGAGCCGACCGCCACCCCCGCTCAGCAGATCGCCGCCGGATACGCCACCACGGGGCAGGCCCTGGAGCTGGGCGCGGTGCTGGTGGGCGGGCAGGTGGACCCGTCGGCCCAGGTCCGGATTCCGCTGGCCATGATGAACCGGCACGGTCTGGTGGCAGGCGCCACCGGAACCGGCAAGACCAAGACGCTGCAGCTGATCGCCGAGCAACTCTCCGCCGCCGGGGTGCCGGTGGTGATGGCCGATTTCAAGGGCGACCTGTCCGGGCTTTCCCGGCTGGGGGAGGGCGGGGACAAAGTTCTCCAGCGGTCCAAGGAGACCGGCGACGACTGGGCGGCGACGCCGTACCCGGTCGAGTTCCTGTCGCTGGGAACCGGCGGGATCGGGGTCCCGGTGCGTGCGACGATCTCGGCATTCGGACCGATCCTGCTGTCGAAGGTGTTGGGGCTCAACCAGAATCAGGAGTCCACCCTTGGGCTGATCTTCCACTACGCGGACCAGCAGGGGCTGCCGCTGCTGGACCTGAAGGATCTACGGTCCGTCATCACCTTCCTCACCACCACCGACGAGGGCAAGGCGCAGCTGAAGACGCTCGGCGCGGTGTCCACGTCGACCGCCGGGGTGATCCTGCGCGCGCTGGTCAATCTGGAGGCCGAGGGTGGCGACACCTTCTTCGGCGAGCCGGAGATGAAGCCCGAGGATCTTTTGCGGTTCGACACCAACGGCCGGGGGATCATCAGCCTCTTCGAAGTCGGCGACCAGGCGGCCCGCCCGGTGATGTTCACGACGTTCCTGATGTGGGTGCTGGCGGACCTGTTCAATTACCTGCCCGAGGTCGGTGACGTCGACAAGCCCAAGCTGGTGTTCTTCTTCGACGAGGCGCACCTGCTGTTCAAGGACGCCTCCAAGGCCTTCCTGAACCAGGTCGAGCAGACCGTCAAACTTATCCGGTCCAAGGGTGTCGGGGTGTTCTTCTGCACTCAGCTGCCCACCGACGTGCCCAACGCGGTGCTGTCCCAACTCGGCGCCCGGGTCCAGCACGCGCTGCGCGCGTTCACCCCCGACGATCAGCAGGCGCTGTCCAAGACGGTGCGGACCTACCCAAAGACCGAGGTGTACGACCTTGCTTCGGATCTGACCGCGCTGGGCATCGGCGAGGCGATCGTCACGGTGCTCTCCGAGCGCGGTGCCCCGACCCCGGTGGCATGGACCCGACTGCGCGCGCCGCGCTCGCTGATGGACACCATCGGCCCGGATTACATCAAGGCCATCGCCCAGTCCAGCCCCCTGTTCCTCAAATACGGCACGACGCAGGATCGCGAGTCCGCCTACGAGATGCTCGCGGCGGCCATGGCGTCACCGGCCGAGGCCGAGGCCGAGGCCGAACTCTACGACCTGCCACCCATCCCGACCGGTATCGACGTTCCGTCGATGCCCGCGCCGGTGGAACGGGCCGAGCCGAGCATGCTCGACAAGATGATGGACAACCCGGCCTTCAAGAGCGCGATGCGCTCGGCCGGGACGGTGATCGGGCGCGAGATCACCCGCAGCATCTTCGGGACCGGTCGGCGCCGGCGCTGACGCGGTGTTCGGCTGACGCGGTGTTCGGCCGAGGTCGGCTTGGCTGACCGGTAGTGGTTTTGCCCGGCTTGGAGCGACAAGGCCACCGGGGCCGGGTGGTTGTCGCTGCACACCACCCGCACCCGCCGGAACTCGCGTTGTCGCTGCAAGCCGGGCAACGAACACATAGGTCCCCGGGCCGGGTCTAGCGGCGCGGGGCCGGCAGCCCGCCTTCCAACGGCAACTGGTCTGACCACTTGACCTATGACCATCTGGATGGCATTCTTCGGTCATGGCCCTGCAGCCGGTCAACCGCCGCTCCGTCCCCGAGGACGTCTTCGAGCAGATCCTCGCCGAGGTGCTCAGTGGTGAGATGCAGCCCGGCGAGTCGCTGCCCAGCGAGCGCCGGCTCGCGGAAGTGCTGGGGGTCTCCCGGCCGGCGGTTCGCGAGGCTCTGAAGAGGGTCGCCGCGGCGGGCCTGGTCGAGGTGCGTCAGGGCGATGCCACCACGGTGCGTGACTTCCGTCGGCACGCGGGCCTGGACCTGCTGCCGCGTTTACTGCTTCGCGGTGGTGAACTGGATACCGCCGTCGTCCGCAGCATTCTGGAG
>CAYVYG010000221.1:0-6179 GCA_964454385.1 uncultured Microthrixaceae bacterium | reverse complement strand
CCGCGATCTGACCAGCTGTAGGTGTCCCCGGCACTCGTTGAGGTGAGCTGGTTTCGTTGGTTGTAGCTGTAGGTGACCTCGCCGGCTTGGGTCCGGTTGCCCGCAAGATCCCACCCGTAGCCAGTGAGGGTGCCATCGGGTGTGGTGTGGCCGGTGAGACGATCCGCCCGGTCATAGCTGTAGGTGTTGGTGCCGGTGTGTTCACCGGGGACGGCGGTGCCGCCATAGGTGTGGCTGGTGGGGTTGTTGTTGTCGTCATAGCCGGTCGACTGCGCGTAGGTGGTCGTGCCGGTCGAGTCGACAAGCGTGTCGGTGACAGGGCGTGCGAGGTCGTCGTAGGCGACGCTGCGGGTGCCGTAACCGGGCAGGGTTTGGGTGACTTGTTGACCGGCGTCGTCATAGCCGATGGCGAGTTCCGCGCCGGTTATCGGATCGGTGACCGTGTCGAGCAATCCGCGAGGGTCCCAACCAAACCTGGTGGTGCTCTCTGGGTCGCTGCGTTCGGTGAGCCGACCGACCGGATCGTACGCGAAACCGGTTGTGGTCCCGTCAGGGTCGGTTTGTTCAACCAACAATCCGCGGTCGTCATATACGTAACCGACCTGCCCATCAGGATGTGATGTCTCGACGAGATCCCCCAGAGCGTTGAACCGCAGGTTTCGTGACGCCCCGGGAATGTCAGGATCACCGCTGTCGGCTGTCTCCCGGGTCAGGTTCGCGAGCTCATCGAACTCACGGGTGATCGTCACCTGATCAGGCAACTGCTCCACCTCCGGCAAACCACGAGAGTCATAGCTGGTTGTGTAGGACCGCTCGGACACCGTCGGTGCGGTCGCGGTGGCTGGTTCAACGGTCGCCTCCGGCAACCCCCACGGACTGTGGGAATAGGTGGTGATGTTGCCGTTGCCGTCCGTCAGCCGGGTCAGGTTCCCAGCCGGGTCATAGCCATAACCCGTGACGCTGTTCGTGGTGGCGTCAACGGGTTCGGTCACCGTGCTCAACCGACCGGCCGGGTCATAGCCATAGGTTGTCGAGAACCCCTCGAGCTGCCCGCGGGGACTGGTCTTCACTGTCAGCCGCCCGGCGGGGTCATAGCCATAGGAGGTCATCAACCAACGGTCCTGGTCACCATCGAACCGGGCGTGGCTGGTTTGGCGGCCGGCCAGATCAAAGGTCTGACGGGTCCGACGCCCCAACTGGTCAACCTGGCCGACCAGACGACCCGCGGGGTCATAGGTGAACGTCACCGCTTTCGGATCCGCTGTAGCGGTCTGGGCGGCATCCAGGTATGTGACCATCTGGCCTGCGGGGTCGTAGGTGGCAACTTGGCGGGCACCTGTCGGGTCGATCACCGCAGTCACGTTCCCTGCCGGGTCATGACCGAACCTGGTGGTGTGAGTCACCGCGTCGGTGTCGTCGCGGCGCACCACCTCACTCACCGACACCTGGTTGTCCAACTCGTCGTAGGTGGCGAGCACTTTGGCGCCGAGCGGGTCTGTTTGTTGGGTGAGCCGCCCCACATCGTCGTAACGATAACCCCACACCCCAGCTGTGTTCTCAGATGCCAGTTTCGGATCGGTGCGAGTGACGACCCGGTCGAAATCGTCGTAGACGTAGCTGGTCTGATTGCCCGCCGGGTCCTCAACCTCTGTGACGTTGCCGACAAGATCGTAGCCATAGGACGTCGCAGCACCAGTGATCGTCGCCCCATCTGCGGGACGGGTGTAATCGGGTGCAACCTCCGAGGTGAGCCGCCCAGCCCGGTCGTATTCGCTCACCCACACCCCACCGTTGGGGTCTTCGACCTGGGTGCGGGACCCGAACACGTCATAGCCGTAACGCTGGGTGGGTGTGACCGTGATCTGCGGGTTCCCGTCGACTGGGACCTCGGGCGCGGACGTTGAGACCACACGACCCAACAGGTCATAGGTGGCCGTCCAGGTGGCCTGGTTGGGATCTGTCTCGGTGAGCACACGACCGAACGCGTCGTGGGTGTAGGTCGTGGTCAGCGGTGCGGTGTCGTTGAGAACTGTCGAGGTGAGCTGGCGGTGCGCGTGATCCCAGGTCGCGGTTGTTGTTTCGGTGCGCACGGTGCCGTCAGGCATCGGCCCTGAGCGCTGCCACAGGGTTTGGTTTCCGGCCCGGTCCCAACCGTTGGTCGTGACCCGCTCCAACCCGTCAGGATCAAACGTGGAGGTCTGTTCACGGTTGAGTGCATCAAAGGTGCGTTCGATCCGCACGGTGCCGTTCGCGTGTTCCTCGACGGTCGGGTTGCCGGCGTCGTCGAACTCGACGACCTCGGTGATCACATGATCGAAGCTGTCGCCGTTGTCGGGGTCGGTCACATCGACCAGGGTGGAACGTTGTAGACGTCCCGAGGGGTCGTAGTCGTGTTCGGTTCGCCGCCCGGCCGCGTCAACAGTCGCGGTCTTCACACCGGTAAGCGGGTCGTATTCGATCTTCGCGACCCGCACATCACGCACCGGCCCATCCGGATCACCGGGGTCGGTCACATCGACACGCCAGATCTCGGTGGGCCGGTTCGCAGTGTCGTATTCGGTGCGGGTGACCCGACCCTCGGGATCGGTGACCGTCGCGACATTCCCGGCACGGTCATAGCTGCGTTTCGTCACCGCCCACGTGTCACCGTCGAGACGTTGACGTTGCTCGACGGGACGGTCAGCGTCGTCATAGACGGTCTCGATCACACGGGCCGGGGTGTCCCCGGTGCCCACGTCGGTGTATTCGACACGTTCGATGTTGGCGTTGTCGTCGTAGCTGGTGGTGATCTGCAACTGGTGGGTGAACCCGGACACCGCGTTGGTCACAACCGGTTGGGTGACCGAGGTGGCGTTCCCGAGCTCGTCGTAGGCCCACTCGGTCATCGCGGTGGTTCCACCGGCCGGGTCGTGAACTGTTTCTGTGGTGCGTCGCCCGAGCTCGTCGAAGGTGGCGGTGGTTACCACCCCGGTGGGTGACACGCTGCGTACCCGGTTGCCGTGACGGTCATAGGAATGGACTGTGCGGTTGGCATCAGGGGCGTACCCGTCAGGTACCGGACGCGTTTCGCTGAGCTGCAAACCCGGTGGCATCTTCCCGCCGCCCTCGGCGTCGGTGGTTCCAACCCAACGGCCCTGCCCGTTGAGCTCTTGGCCGGAATAGGTCCAACTTGTCGTCGCTCCCTGGGGAGCCGAGTCGGTTGGCGGTGTGGTAGCGGTGATCGGCCGGTGATGTTGATCCCACGTGAACGTCGTGGTGTACGCGGCCGCGCCCGGGCTCTCCGCGCGAGGGTCGGTGATCGATGTCAGATCGTCATTGAGAGTCCCAAACCATGTGGTCGTCGACGCTGCAGTGTCGGTGAGCGAACGCAGGTTGCCGTTGTCATCAAACTCGACATCGACCCCCTCGCCGGAGGAATCGCGGGTCGAGTCGAGGAACCCGTTCACATCGAAACCGAACTGCACAGACTGCAACCCGCTCGATGACGCAAGTATCCGGTTTTCACGATCGAAATCGGTGACGGTCACCGAGCCCCGCGGATCGGTTCGCTGCACACGCACCGCGACACCATCGACAGGTTCGTCGTCATAGCTGTAGCTGGGGGTTTGCCCCGCTACCTGTGCAACCGTCGCGAGTCGAGCGTCGTTGTCATAGGACACCTCAAGTGCGGTGTTGCCTTTCGGGCGACGGATCCCGCTCACACGCTGCTGGTTGTCGTCACCGGTTTCGTAGTCGTAACGGGTGCAGGACCCACCGTCATCGGGGGGCCGGTTGTCGCGGGGGTCACACACAGCTACCAGATAGTCGCCGTCGTAGTAGTAACGCCACGTCAACGCTTCGGTGCCTGCGGTGGTCGTCACCGGATCAGTGGACACCGACACGAGCCGGCCATCCGGGTCCCATTCGAAATCCAGTTGACGGCCGGACGCGACGTCGGTGACATAGTCGGGCCGCAACCCACCCCAGATGTCATCAGGGTTGGTGGGCTCGGCGTAGGTGACCTCGGTGCGGTTACCGGTCGGGTCCTCGATCGCGGCGAGCTGGCCGCTGCCGGTGAGATGGTAGGTGACCTTGTTGCGCACATCTGACACCACCGTGCGTGAACCCGTCGGATCCGACGGGTCATCGACCATCGCGGCGGTCCACACCTCACCAGAGACCTCTACGCGTGCGGTGCGGGTACCCTCATCAACCACCGATGGGATACAGCGCCCGTCAGGCAACAACAGCCCGGTGTTGCCGTGATCGTCCATCACACCGCGCATCGCCCAGTTCGCTGTCCACCCACGGCCCATCCCCAGGTCGTATCCCATCATCGAGTTGTACGTGCGACGCATCGCAAGATCCGGACCGACAGAACTCACCTGGGCGTCGGTCATCTGATGCACGAAGTTGCCGGGAGTGCGTTTCATGCCGCTGGTACCGAACCCGACACACGGATCGATCGCACGCATCCCGTCAGGATCCGGTGCCGCATCGAGGGAATTGCCCGAGTTGATCAACTGGTGACGGACCTCGTGACGCAATCGGTCACCGTCGCCCGGGAACCGGGTCGAGACCGCTACCAGCCCATGACCCCCCTCGATCGACGGCAACAACGCCGATGTCGTGTCCGCGTCCACCGAGACGAACGGTTCAGCCTCGAACTCACCGGCGTAGCTTCCAGCGCGGTACAGGTCATATCCGACCGCTCCCTCCACTGCGTCCCAGGTGAGCGTGGCACCGTCGAGGCGGAACTCGTGGGCGCCTTGGAACACCGAACCGTCGAAGAACGGTTCGGGGGCCGGCTCCGGTGCTGGGCGGGTTGTGATCTCCGTGGCGGTGATCTCGGTTCCTGCAACGTGAGCCACTGATGATCCAGCGAGGTCAAGCTCTGCGGATCGTGAAGCCAGCAGCAAGTAGTCGGGGCTGTCGACCGTGGCACCCGGCGCCAGGGTGCCGACCGAGGTCGACATCTGTTGGTCGGGTTGATAAAGATACCAGCGCTGCGGATCTTCATGAAGCGGATCCATTGTGAGAGTGGCGTTGTAAACCGGAACATCGGACACGTTCGTCAACGCCATGTTCACCCGGTACGGCGAGTTCGCAACCACTGCGTCGTCGACTTCGAAGTCCAACTCAAGTGCTGAACCACCCCACACCCGGAGCTTCTCGTTCGGATCCGACTGGGCCCGGATTTGTATCGGTTCGCCAACCGGGTTCATCACCGACGTGTAGTCGACCGACACGTCATAGAGCCCCTCCAAGTCACCACGCACAACCCACTCAGCGGTACGGGTCTGGCCTCCGGGGACTGCCTCGACACCCTGGGTGCGTTGCTGAGCTCCGAAGGTCATAGCTGCCAAGCTGAGCCCGTGGGGAAGGTTCAACGTCGCGGTACCGGGTGCCAACTCGAACGCCGGGTTGGCAAGGTTGATCACCTCGAAATGAACCAGGAACATCTCCTTGAGCCACGACGCACGCCCCGGCAACACGATATATGACAACAGCGAACCCTTTGCCTGCATTCGCAGGTCCAACTCGACACAGGTGGTGAATCCGAACTCGTCTTCGACACCTTGGCCTTCGGGGCATTCAAGTTCGATCAGACCTCCACCGCCGCCGCTGTTGAGGACACCCCGCACCGTTCGAGGTTTCGGTTCTTTCGGGAAGTGCAGACGCAGCTCGAACTGATACGTGTGATTGTTCTCCGCAGCTGTGACATCAACACCACGCGCGATCGCTTCGCTGACCGACAACCGCCGCGTGGTGACCCGTGTCTCCACCGCGTTGCCGACAGGCAGGTCAAGGTTCCCCGCACCGGTGCCATCGGCAACATCGAGCTCCACAGTCGCGGGTTGGTGGCCCGCCTTGTAAGCGAACGCCGTGTAGGTGCCATCCGCGAGACCGGCGAGGTCATAGGTGCCTGGCACACCGGGGCGTTCTGTGGCGTCGTGTTGACGTTGTTCGCTGTCATGCAACACGATCGTCGCTCCCGCCAACGGCGAAGCACCGGAGGTCACATCGATCTCGACCCCGGTGTCCTCTGCTGGGAGCACCTCGACAACCAGCTGCGATGTCGCGGTGCCGGTGCTGTCGCCGACAGTGAGAGTCACGTCGTAGAGGCCACGCGCGGCGTACGTGTGGCTCGGCGTTGGGTTGTTGGTAGAGGTGCCATCACCGAAGTCCCACACATAGGA
>CAYVYG010000220.1:993-6189 GCA_964454385.1 uncultured Microthrixaceae bacterium | reverse complement strand
ACCGAAGCCCGGGGAATCCAAGCGCGACACCCCGGCACACCCCGAACAGCATCGCCCACGGTTGCGCAGGGAGATCCCCACACCGCGCCAACTAGGGGTGCCACCCAGGAGGATCCTCCTTCGGGGCCTGACCGCGCGTTGTCCGGCGTGCGGAGGGCGGCACATCTTCGCGCGCTGGTTCACCATGGCCGACCGCTGCCCGACCTGCACGCTGCGCTTCGAACGGGTGGAGGGCCACTGGATCGGTTCGCTCGCCACCAACACGGTCGTGGTGTTCGGAACCATCTTCGTGGTGCTGTTCACCACGGTCATGATCTCCTATCCCGAGCCCACGCCCTGGTGGCTGGTCTGGCTACTGGTGTTGATCGGAGCGGTCGGACCGGTGCTGTTCTTCCGGCCCTCGAGGACGTTGTGGACCGCGATCGACATGCTTGCGCGCCCGCTGCGCTACGGCGAGATCGACCCCCGTTACGTCGTGGTCGATCCCTACCGGGACCGTCCACCTTCTCCTTGAGCGACCAACCAGAACGTCCCTTGAGCAGGCCCACTCGAACGACCCACGGTCGGCCGCCGCCGGCTGGGCAATCCTGCTGCCTCCTTGCCGGCCCGGATGGACGCCCGTAGCATTTCGGTGTCCGTCACCACGCCGGACGCCGGAGGGAACTGGTGAAGCGTCACGGTCACCGCACGATCTGCGCTGCAATGCTCGTAGCCGCGGCACTCGTCGCGGCCGCCTGCGCGTCGAGTGGAGAGACCGCTTCGGTGGATTCCGAATCGGCGGAGTACGGCGCGTCTCTGCAGACCTCCACGACCATCGCCGACGACACCGGCCGTGGTGGCTCAGATCGGGCATCGAGGGGGACGGGCAGCGGGTCGAACAAGGGTGGTGATCCGGGCGGCCTCCCTGACATCTCCAACCTGACCACCGAGCAGCTCTCGGAGATCACCGGCCTCGATGCAAAGGAGCTCGGAACCCTCGGCATCACACCTGAGACCGTCGGTGCCCTCGCATCAGTGCTGGACGATCTCGGCAGCGGTTCAGATGGGGCCGACGGCTCGCCGGATGCCTCACAGCAGGCGGCGCTGGTCTCGCTGCTCGGCTCGGGATCGGGCAGCCTGCTCACCGGTACCGGACAGCTGACAGCCGAGGCAGCCGGGGTGCTGGCCGGGCTCAACATCGACCCCGTGACCTTCGCAGCGCTGGTGGGCACCGCCATGACCGTGCCCGAGAGCGTGACCGAGAGCCTCGGCACCTTGCTCGCCATCGTCGACCCGAACGGTCTCGGTCAGTTCCGGGCGAACCGATCCGCTCTGGCTCTGATATCGGTGATCCTGGCTGCGATGATCGGACGAGACCCCGTCGACCTCGGGCGTCTCGCCAACGCCGGGCAGATCGACCCGCGCTTCGCCGGGGTCACGAAGTTCATCTTCAACCTCGCCACGGGTCTCAGCCCGCAGCTGATCGACCGGATCAACAACATCACGGGGATCCTCGGCCCCTACACGATCAGAGCACTCGGAGCAGCGTTCGCCCTGTTGGAACGACCCGATGTCGGCAGGGTCTTCGAGGAGGCGTTCTCCGATCCGGTGACGGTGGCGACCGCCTTCGGAGCCGCCTTCCTGTCGATACCGGGACTTCCCGAACTGGTCGCCCCGAACACCTTCTCGGATCCGAGAGCGATCTACGCCGCGGTGATCGGCATCGCGGCGGTGTCACTGCTGAACGCGGATGCGCCGGGCTTCCGCGACTTCCTGGCCCGCATCGGTATCGAGGTCCCTGAGAGGCCGGCCGGCGGAGGGTGAGCGTACGGTCAGCGTTGCGACAGCGGCCGGACCCACCGTTCGGCGCGGCTCACGCGTAGAGGGATTCGATCTCCTCGCCGAAACGCTCTCTCACGCCCCGCCGCTTGAGCTTCGAGGTCGGGGTCAGCAGGTCGGAATCGGGCATCCACTCCTCGGTGAGGATCCTGACCTTCTTGACCTTCTCTGCGTTGTTGTATGGCGACATCGCCTCGGCGACCATCTCGTCGACCGCCTTGCGCACCTCGGGAAGCTCGGCGAACTCCTCGAGGGTGGCGAACTCGATCCCGTGCTGAGCGGCCCAACCCGGCGCGATCTCGCCATCCAACACCACCAGTGCGGACACGAACGGACGGCCGTCACCGATCACCGCCGCCTGACCGATCAGCGGCTGGGTCTTCAGGCTGGCCTCGAGGTTCGCCGGCGAGATGTTCTTGCCGCCTGCGGTGATGATCAGCTCCTTCTTGCGATCGACGATCCGCAGGTAGCCCTCGTCGTCGAGCTCGCCGATGTCCCCGGAGTGCAACCAGCCGTCGGGATCGATCGTCTCGGCGGTCTTGTCGGGATCGTTGAGGTAGCCGGCGAACACGTGGCCACCACGACAGCAGACCTCGCCGTCGTCGAAGATCTTCACCTCGCTGCCCGGCATCGCCACCCCTACCAAACCGGGCTTCACCCTGAAACGCTCGAAGGTCATCGGCCCGGTGTTCTCGCTCATGCCGTAGACCTCGGCCAGCGGTAGGCCGATCGCACGGAACCAGCTGAGCATCGGAGCCGGGATCGGGGCCGCCCCGGTGATCGCCATCTCGCACTCGTCGACACCGATCAGCGCCCTCACGAGCGCGAAGTTCTCCGCGTCCAACGCCTCGTAGCGGGCGATCTCCTCGTCGGTGGCCTCACCGAAGGTCATCTTCTCGCGAAGAGGGACCGCCTCGTCGATCGCGGCCTCGAACTTCGCGGCACCGTCAGGATCCCCCGCGATCATGGCGTTGAGCCTGCCGTAGACCTTCTCCCAGACCCTCGGAACGCCGAAGAGGATCTGGGGCTTGACCGCCCCGAGGTACTGAGCGATGGCCCCGGTGTCGGGACAGGTCGTGACCTCGAGTCCCAGCGCCATCGCCGTGTAGTGCGAGACCACCCGCTCCGCGATGTGCGCCATCGGCAGGTACGACACGACCCGCTTTCCGGCGATCTCCTCGCGTGTCCATCCGTAGGAGATGAGGCCCGATTCGAGCACCCACAACACGTTGCGGTTGGTGATCATCACCCCCTTGGGGGGTCCGGTCGTCCCGGAGGTGTAGATGATCGTCACCAAGTCGTCGGCCTTGCCGGTGTTCGCTTCAGCTTCGAGGTCGACGGGTTCGCCGTAGAGGTCGTCCGGGCCGAGAACGTCACCACCTGCAGCGTCCGGATCGAGCACGACGATCGATCCGAGGGCGGGAAGGTTGTCACGGACCGGTGTGAACCGGTCGAGGAAGCTCCGGTCCTCGAGCACGGCCACCTTGGCCCCACAGTGCGACACCAGGTACTCGACCTGATCGGGCGCAGAGGAGTTGTAGATCGACACCGGCGTCGCGCCGAGGAACAGCACCGCTAGGTCCACCCAATGGAAGTCGGGGATGTTGCGCATCATCAACACCACCCGGTCCCCGGGACCGACACCCAGCGCCCGGAGCCCACCTGCCGCCTGCGCGACCTTCGTCGCGACCTCGTCGAAGGTGTATTCCTCCCAGTCGTTCTCACCGGCCATCCGGCGCAACGCGACCTTGGAGCCGTTCGCGGCAACGGAGTCGAGGAAGTCACGAGCGACCGTACGACCCTCGATCGCGGAGTCGATCTGCTGTGCGACTGAATCGGCCACTTCTGGTTCCCCCTTCGGAGCAGCTTGCGACGGCCCGGCCCGGGTCGTCACTCCGGTTCGCCTCCGCACTCTATCTGCACCCGAAGCCATCGGTCGGCCCGATCCCAACCAAGGTGGCGTGTGGGCCCATGTGCCGACCCGGCATTGACCTGAGGGGCTCCCGGCGCGCAGACTCTTGACCGATCGGTCCAGTTGATGTCGAACGGGAACAACCGATGACCACATCGGGTTGCGACGGGTTCGGGGGAGCTGGCTGATCCATTGACCCAACACCAAGGAGCGGGGCATGCCCGAAGCAGTGATCGTCGATATCGTCCGGACCGCAGGTGGCAGGCGCAACGGTGCCCTGTCGGGATGGCATCCCGTGGATCTCGCCGCGGAGACCCTCAAGGCTCTCGCGGAGCGCAACAACCTCGACCCGGAGATCGTCGAGGACGTGATCATGGGCTGCGTGATGCAGGCTGGCGCACAGGCCCTCAACGTCGGGCGCAACGCGGTCCTGGCCGCCGGATGGCCGGAGTCGGTGCCCTCGACCACCGTCGACCGCCAGTGCGGTTCGTCGCAGCAGGCCGCCCACTTCGCGGCCCAAGGTGTGCTCGCAGGCGCCTACGACGTCGCGATCGCAGCCGGCGTGGAGGTCATGAGCCTCGTGCCCATGGGGGCTTCCATCGGAAGCGGGGTCGGCTTCCCCTTCGGCGCAGCCTATGACCGCTACGCGGATGTCGAGCTGTACCCGGGCCAGACCGGGCTGGTGGGCCAGGGCGTCTCCGCGGAGATCATCGCCAACGAGAACGACCTGAGCCGCGAGGACCTCGACGCGTTCGGAGTGCGCTCCCAGGAGCTGGCGGAGCAGGCCACGAACGAGGGCCGCTTCGACAACGAGATCGTTCCGGTGACCTCCAAGATCAAGGACAAGGAGACCGGCGAGATAAAGGTCCTCGACGAAAAGGTGACCCGCGACGAGGGCATCCGCCCGGGAACCACCATGGAGTCGTTGGCCAAGCTGAAGCCCGCTTTCGTCCCCGAGGGCAAGGTGACCGCAGGCAACAGCTCCCAGATCACCGACGGGGCGTCCGCGGCCCTGATCATGTCCTCGGACAAGGCGGCCGAGCTCGGCCTCACCCCACGCGCGCGGTTCCACACCTTCGCTCTGGCCGGCGTAGACCCGGTGCGCATGTTGACCGGTCCGATCCCCGCCACGGCCAAGGCACTCGAGCGCGCCGGCCTGACGATGTCCGACATCGACCACTTCGAGGTCAACGAGGCCTTCGCATCGGTCGTGCTGGCCTGGGCGAAGGCGCACAACCCCGATATGGACAAGGTCAACCCCAATGGCGGCGCCATCGCCCTGGGCCATCCACTCGGCTGCTCGGGCACCAAGCTGATGGCCACGATGCTCAACGAGCTCGAGCGCACCGGCGGACGCTACGGCCTGCAGACCATGTGCGAAGGCGGGGGTATGGCGAACGCCACGATCATCGAACGGCTCGGCTGACCAGTCCAGCCCCGGCTGACCCAAGTGAGCCCTCGCCCGA
>CAYVYG010000220.1:0-893 GCA_964454385.1 uncultured Microthrixaceae bacterium | reverse complement strand
CAGGGCGAGCAATGACACAGCGAACGCCACGATCATCGAACGACTCGGCTGAACCATCCGACGCTCGGGCGAACCAAGTGAGCCCTCGCCCGACAGGGCGAGCAATGACACAGCGAACGCCACGATCATCGAACGACTCGGCTGAACCTCCCCCACGGAACTCGGCGGGCCGTCGAAAGAACAAGCTGTGAGGGCTTTACTCCTCCGAGGCGATCAGCTCCATCTCCTCCATGCAGTGCCGCGGCGGCTCGGGGTCCTCGCTCGCAGCGGATGTCATCCGCACCTCGGCGCCGCAGACCTCGCAGCGGTAGGTGAGTCGGACGCGCCGTAGCGTGCCCGGATCCGGTGGTGGTGGGGGTGGCGTCGCGAACTGTGCCAGGAAGAACCAGCCGATCCGCATGATGACCAGGCCGAGAAGGACTGCGAGGATCGCGCCCGGGACGCTCGCGGAGGTGATCAGCACGATCGCCGAGACGACAACCGCGGACGCCCCCATGAGGATTGGCCACCTCCATCGGCGCCATCGACCGGAGCCGGCCGGGCCCGGATCGGCAAAATCCTGTGGTGCCGGCAACGGTACCGAACCGTGCGATCCGGCGCCGCGCCCGGTCTCCGGTGGCACGTCGGGTGAGGACTCGATCACGACCAGACGCTACCGAAGGCCATCGCGGTCGCGGGACCGCCCTGTGGACAACTCCCGGGGCCTCGGCGCTGCTCCCACCACCTGGCGTGGTTGTGCACAGTTGTGGATAGATCTGCGGGTTGTCATCGGTTCGGCACCCAAAGCGAACATATCCGGAACGAGATTGCCCGAAATCGCACGCTCTGTGGCCCCGCCACCGCAAAGAGTACTTGTGATGGCAAGCGTAACCAGCTGAGAGTCCTCTTCTGCA